>NZ_CAMZOG010000052.1 GCF_947331445.1 Parendozoicomonas sp. Alg238-R29
AAGGAAGCTAAGAAGCTGTCCGATCAGCGAGGCCGCCATTTTACCGTGGAAGCTGCCGGTGTCAAGTGACTCATTTTCGTTAACTTCTTAAAAATCAATCAGTTAGCTTTCAATGAAGAGCATCTCAACGGTGTTGCTCATGCCGACCGAGGCCGACGCTTTTGACTGACGCCAAGAGCAACGAGGAGCGCATTCTACAGCGTTGTGACGTTGTGTCAATCAGCATTTCAAATCACTTTTGAAACACTGACGACCGTCGGTCGCTGCCTGAGTTTACACTCCTTCCCTGTGTCCGTTTCCGGTCAGCAGAGAGGCCGCGAATTATACGTCCAAAGACGCTTTTAACAAGCCTGTTTGACTAGGGTTTTGTACGTATTCTGAATTTAAGGTGTGAGTTCGGGTCATTCGGCGAAACATCAACTCGGTCACTACCAAAGCCATGAAACTGACGAAGGTGTTAATCACTCTATAAAGGTGCAAAGAAAACCAGGTACGAGACTCACAAAGACCAGCGTAATCAAACAACCAGCACAGAACCTATATTAATGAGGAACATATCTCTGGCTTCCCGCAGGGTTCTGGTGGATGCGTAACGCTGCAACACAGCCTGATCTGCACCATAGCGCACAAGGAGCATTAAGAAAGTACCACTGACTATACCCCAGAAAGTCATTCTTGCTTCCGGATCAAAATAAAATTCGTTCACAGTTTTGCCTAAGGGGGATTTTTATTCGTAATCTACAGAGATATCAGACATTGCGGTTTCGCAGATATCGAGCCAGTGCATCAGTTCCAATATTTAATAGAGCCGTAATCAGAATCAAAACAAATGCCCTATCCATTCTCAGTTCTTCAAAGGCGGAATCAATATAAAAACCAAGAGTGGAGATGCCAAGAATGCCAAGAATTGCACTTTCCCTTTGAATCACCTCCCAGCGGTATAAAAGCAGAGCCAGAAACTGCTTATAAACCCGAGGCAATACCTCATAGAGGTACAACAACATTCCTCTCGGGGCATCATCACGGAGTTTGAACTCATCAACATAGCGCCCGATTAAATGCGCAAGAATTCCAGCGTTATGCACCCCAAGGGCAAAAATACCAGGAAGCATAGAGGGCCCAATAACAATAACTCCGAGAAAAGCCAGAAGGTATTCCGGAGTCGTGCGCATAACTACTAAAAGCCCATGGCCTAATATTTTGCTTTTCCCAGCAAAGAGCTTTGAATGGAAAGGAAATAGAACCAATGAAAGAAGCAGAGTTGCCGCAAGAGATATCTGAGTTAAAAGCACCGTGTTAACAACACCCGGCACAGCCTGCCTGGATAATAACATCCACAACCAGGCACTTAGATCACCGTAACCCGTGCGAAGTGGAGCTGGCACAATATCATAAGTAAAAAATTGCCAGACAAGCAGCCATGAAATATCTGCGGTTGGTGGCAACCAGATAAAAGCCGCAACAATATAGAAAGGCAGTAATTTTCTTTTCAACCATAACCGGGCTGAGCCAATAACCACAAACAATGCATAAAGCATTGCCATCGCCTGAGAGTACTCTCCTTGCTTGAATAATGTTTCCATATAAAAGCCCAGAGTTGGCAAACCAACAAAGCCCAAAACCGCACTGGAACGGATGCCACATTCAAAGCGATAGCCGGTGTAATCAACAATGCGCTTCCAAGCTAATGGCAAGGTTGTATAGAGAAAGCCAGAAAGTCCGCCGTTTCGAATAGCCTTGGCAGGAGCCTTATTTGTTTCTTCGAAAATTTCACCGAAGACTTTCGCAAACGTACCGGCATAAGGAATAGCCAGAGCCAGCAAACCAGTTAGTGATGAAAGTCCGGCCACCTGAATAAAGATAAGAGCCCAAAACAGTTCGTGAATCGCCCTTAAAAAAGCACTGATGGATCTAACAATAGAAAATCGATAAGCAAGAGCCAGCAAAAAGCCCGTCATAGCCCCTAAAGCGACACCCTGAAAAGCAAAGCTGAGGGTATTTGCTAAAGCCACCAGCAATTCTGTCCAACTTATCACTTCAGGATTCAGAGCTGCGTGGCCGATTAATGCCAACTCTCCCCAAAAGTCCGGGGCAGTGATCTCGAAGTCGGCAAAAGGCACACAGACGACGGCGGACAACAATATTAAAAGCGAAACATTACGTAGATGGGATGCCGTATTATTCATCGGCTTCTGTATATAAAGCGGCTATTTGCTCAGAGCTGGCTGTAGAAACATCCACATCCAGCCAAATACGCCCTTCACTTAAACCAACAACCCGTGTCGCATATTCGAGCGCAAGGCTAACATCATGGAGAGCGATAACACTGGTTTGATATTCTCGTGAAATCAGCCTTATCAGCTCACCAGCCTGATACTCATCGACAGCAGACACCGGCTCGTCTCCCAGAAAAACGGGGCTTTTCTGTATTAACGCCCGTCCAAGCCCTACCCTTTGTTGCTGCCCCCCAGACATATGTTCTACCGGTGTTTTTAAATACTCTTCAATACTTAAAGACCGGGCAATATCTCTTACAACCTCTAGAGCCTTAGATTGTGGACGTATGAGATTCAGAAGGTTGTAAGCAAATGAATGCTCAGACAAGCAGCCTGCGTATATATTATGGAAAGTGCTGAACATCGGCACGAGCGCTGGATTTTGCGGGCACCAGGTAACCAGCTCTGGTGATAACGAGCGTAAGTGTTTAAGCAAAGTTGATTTGCCTGACCCACTTCGACCAATCAGGGCAATTCTCTCGCCACGTCTGATGGTTAGATTCAGGTCATTTAAAATATAAGCCTCTCCATAAGCTAACGTTTTATTGGTTAGCTTAAAGAGAGGTTGATTCCCGGTAGCCAAGGGCTGCTAATCCAGCAATCCGATTTTACGAGCTGTGTCTTCTATCGGCTGGTAAAAATCGTTTTCTGCCTCAACAAAAGACTGACGCGGGAAGGCTGCCAGCAATTCCGGGGAGTTCATACCCAGCAAAGCCTGCTGAACACGCTGCTTGAAGTTGTCTCCGTAGGTTTTATCCACATCACCCCGGATACTCCACTGATAGTCAGGATATTCAGGAGTTGACCAGATCACCTGTACTTTACTGGTATCAATCTTTCCTTCTGCAAGCTCGCGCTCCCAGACTTTGTAATTGACTGCGCCAACTTCATACGCACCGGACTGAACCAGGCTGATAGTACGACTGTGATCACCAGAAAAGCCTACCCGACGAAAAGCATCATCCGGGGATTTCTGCAAATTTTCACGAATGTAAAACTCAGGCATCAAACGGCCAGACGTTGAACCTTTGGAACCGAAAGTAAAACTGCCTCCGACAATATTTTCCGGGAATTTCTCAGCAGCTTGTAAGCCGGTTTTATGATTGGCGATCAGGTAGGTTTTAAAGAATTGATCTTCATATCCCTGAGCCAAAGCTTCAGAGCCGGGAACCAGCAAACGGGCACGAACACCGGAGAGCCCGCCAAACCAAGCCAGTTGCACCTGATTATTACGGAAAGCGGTAATAGCGGCGGCATAGCTTTTTACCGGGATGTATTTCACTTCGATACCCAGCTCTTTTTCCAGATACGAAGCGACCTTGCCAAATCGTTGCTGGAGCTGGGTTTCATCCTGGTCAGGAATAGCCGTGAAGGTAAATACTTCTTTGGCCTGTACGACAGACACAAAGAATACAAACAACAGAGCAAAGGCAGCTCTGCCAAAGGAAGTAAGGCGTTGCATTGTTTTTTCCTTATTAGGTTCAATAGCTAATAAAAGGAGTTGTAGTTGTATAGCCGCGCCATCATACCGAATACTCCCGCCAGTGTCGCTGACGGGAGTATTCGGATAACCATTCAGGCATGAAAAAAGTCGAAGGGAATAACATCTTTAATAGATTTCGTTCGAGCTATCAGCATATGCAGGCGATCAATCCCCATGGCCACGCCAGCACAATCCGGAAAACCATGGTTTAACGCATCAACCAGATTCTGATCATAAGGATAAACAGGTTTGCCTAACTGCTCCCGTTCCCGGTGATCATTTTCAAAACGCTCCTGCTGCTCTTGCCCATCTGCAAGCTCGTGGTAACCATTTGCCAGCTCTACTCCATTCACAAACAACTCAAAGCGAGCGGCTACTTTCTGATTCTGTTCATTGGTGCGAATGCGGGAAAGTGCAGACATACTGGCTGGGTAATCGTAGACATAAACACCGGCCATTCCTTCTTCACTTAACGAACCCAACTCTGGTTCGATACAGGTACTGAAGAGAAGATCCAGATAATCGTTACGGGACAATCCACTCAGGCCTTTATCAACATGTTTCTGAGTTAAGGCCATTAGCTCTTCATTTGTGGCCGTGTGAGGATCGATACCCAACGCCTTTTCAAGCAGCTCTTTGTAAGTAAAACGACCGATCTCATTAAAGGAAGTCACAGCACTGATAACTCTGGTCACATCATCCATCAGCTGATGATGATCTATACCCAGTCGGTACCATTCCAGCATGGTGAACTCCGGGTTATGGCGGCCACCAGCCTCACCATTCCGAAAAACCCGCCCCATAAAATAAATATCTCCACTGCCTGCAGCCAACAAGCGCTTCATAGGAAACTCCGGGGAAGTGTGCAGAAATAGAGTTTCACGAGTATCTGTACCAAGAGGGCAGAATGTGGCCTGAAAGCTATCGATATGGGGGTCAACAGTGGCATGACGGGAAAGCATAGGCGTCTCTACTTCCATAACATGCTGCTGATAAAAATATTCCCTGATGTCACGGAGAATTTCTCCACGCTGGAGAATATTTTCATGAGAGGCTGTGGGCTGCCATTGGCTTTTGTTCATATACGACTCATCCAGAAAGCACAAAGCCCGGAAAACCGGGCTTTGTTAATGAAGCATTTTCTATTACTTCTGACGACCAACGTATTCGCCAGTACGGGTGTCTATCTTCAGCATCTCACCCTCAGTAATAAACAGAGGCACCTTAACAACAGCGCCAGTGCTCAGGGTAGCTGGCTTGGTAGCACCTGTAGCAGTATCGCCTTTCAGGCCCGGATCAGTCTGGGCAACTTCCAGAAATACGAAGTTAGGAGCTGTTACAGACAGGGGAGCACCGTTATAAAGAGTTACAGTGTATACTTCCTGCTCTTTAAGCCAGTTGACGGTATCGCCAACTGCTGCAACGCTGGCACCGTGTTGTTCGAAGGAACCATCTGTCATCATGAAATGGTAGAATTCACCATCTGTGTACAGGTACTCCATGTCATAATCCATGACATCAGCAGCTTCCAGGGATTCACCAGACTTAAAGGTGCGCTCCCAAACTCGGTTGCTGTTTAAGTTCCGCAAACGAACACGGTTAAATGCCTGACCTTTACCAGGTTTAACAAATTCGTTTTCCAAAATGGTGCAGGGATCGCCTTCCAGCATCACCTTAAGTCCAGAGCGAAACTCATTCGTTGAGTAGCTAGCCATTCGTATATACCAGGAATGTGTAGAAACGCCGTATGATAAACCTTTCAGCCCAGCCTGTGCAGACTAATAGCACCAACATTCGGCAGAAAAACACACAGACATGGCAGAAAATCCTCAGTCAGTCAGTTACAAACCCTGAGGAACTCCTGAAAATTCTGGGGCTTAATACTGACCTTCTGCCTGGAGCCATTGCCGGTCACCAGCAATTTCAAGTGCGGGTGCCGCACACATATATAGCACGAATAGAACACGGCAACTCTGAAGACCCACTTCTTCGGCAGGTTCTGCCTCTTGGGGTGGAGTTGGACAACGTTGCTGGTTTCTCTACAGACCCTTTGGGTGAGCAACCCAAGAACAGCCATCGTGGCATACTTCATAAATACAACAGTCGCCTGATTCTGATGCCAGGCCAACTGTGCGGCATAAACTGCCGGTTTTGTTTTCGCCGTCATTTTCCTTATGAAGACAATAAGTTGAATAAAGAAGAATGGCAGTCCGCCTTCGATTACATAGGGAATGACACATCTCTTTCTGAAATCATCCTCAGTGGTGGTGACCCTCTTTCCCAGAATGATCTCCGGTTGGCGTGGATCGTGGAAGAACTTGCCAAGATTCCTCATTTGAAGCGCTTGCGCGTTCATACTCGTATGCCAATCGTTATTCCCCAACGGGTGACTGATGAAATGCTTAGCTGGCTAACGGGTACTCGTTTACAACCCATTGTTGTTGTTCACTGCAATCATCCCAATGAGATTGACGAAGATGTTGTTAAGGCAATGAACAACATGAGCAGCAAAGGGGTTCAACTATTAAATCAAAGTACACTCCTCAAGGGCGTAAATGATTCTCCAGAAGTTCTTGCTTCATTGAGTGATAAGTTATTTAGTTGTGGTGTTATGCCCTATTACCTGCACCTTTTTGATCGCGTACAGGGAGCCGCCCATTTTGAAGTTGATGAGGAACAGGCAAGAAAGCTTATTGGTGAAATGAGCAACCTTTGCTCTGGTTATCTGGTGCCAAAGCTGGCGAGAGATAACTCTGGCACTCAATCAAAAACTATTGTTGCTCCCTTATACCGAAATAAAGAGAATCAAACGGAAGAAACCACAAAATTAATCAGTACCTCGAATTCATGAATATTCGGCTACGTGACAATCAATTCCTTTTTTCTTTAGAATACAAGAATTAATTTATTCATGTGTGTGTGAACGGATTCACATGCATAGCAAAGATAAATGGAGAAGCCGGACGTATGGAAACCCTTAACCAAAGGATTCGCCTGTCTGTTCCCGATTGCAGTAAAGAACAACTAACGTTTTCCAAACCAGATAATGATTCCATACGTCAGTGGATCAGAAGCCTCCCAAAAGCCAACCTGGGAGAAATGGCGCGTCAGCTTTATTTCGCTTTACAGGAAATGAATCAGGTCAGGCTCCCGGTTAATAAACGCCTCTCTTTCCTTGAATTGCTTCGCCCCAGCATTCACTACACATGTCGTACGCTGGCTCGACACTATCTAAAAAAGTCCATAACGCTTACACAAAAAGAGCGAAAAGTAGCCAATCTGGCGCAGGCTCTTCAAAGTCACCTACTGATTGGATACAAGATTATTGTTGTTCAACAGCTGGCAGTTGACTCTCTGGATGACAACAGTAAGAAGAATCTGGTTATTGCCTTGCACAGAGCCATCAGTGAGAGTAGCCACTCTTTACTGCGCTCTTATCAACTTTACTGCGACACTCCACGCTTGATCTGGAAAGAGCTGCATAATCTCTATCATCTCTCGGAAGAATACAAAGTTTCTCAAGCCGCAGTGGAAGATCACGAGAATCAGATCATTCACCAAATCTCTATTGAAAACTGTTATAAGAGAGCACTACTGCTGAGCAGAGCTCGCCCCAACATGCTCCGGCAAATGGAGCTGGATCAATTATTTCGGGTACTCGAAAAATGGTCGGGATCAGCATCCTTAAGCAACGCAGTGTCGAATACAACGCCTTTTGCAATCAACATTGAATCGGATAAAGCACCTCTCTACAGTGTTGATATCGAAATTGACGATCCAGAATCTTTCCGGGGACTGGAAACCAGACAACTGTCTGAAAGTTTGATGGATGCATCAGATACATCTCTTCAGATACCGGAAACACTGCTGAGCCACCTGGCATCAGCCTGGGGACCAAAGACTTCACGCCATCACTTACGCAAACAGGCCACAGGTAAAATATCATTTGCTGCCGGGCTAAGTGGTACTCATTTTTTCCTTAGCAACGAAACACCATTTCAAAAGGTGCTGAAGGAAGACTTTGGCGAAAAAACTCTCACAGATACGACAGCAACATTCCATTCCACAGAGAACGATGTATGGGATCACGTATCTGGTGCCGGCCCTTCAGGCAGCCATGTAACACAGATGAGTGGCGACATGATCGTGTTCGATAAGCAAGACAAAGTCGCTGCACCTGACTACCCCATTTTTCAGGCAACACTCATTGACACTAGCCCCGGTGGATATTGTGCATGTATTGAAGGAACAGCTCCTCCACAAATTCAGGCTGGTGAGCTTATATCGCTCCGCTCCCCCGGAGGAATGCAGTGGATTCTGGCGATTATTCGCTGGGTAAGACTGGAAGGGCAAGATCGAGTTGTTTTCGGGATTCAACTTCTTTCACCAAACGTGCACCCAACAGCAATTTCTCTGCTTAATAAAAAGAGAGGCGCCAGCGATTTTATGCGCTGTTTCTACTTGCCTGAATTTAAAGAGCTGAATGAACCAGCGGCGTTGATTACCCCACGGGTTCCCTTCCATATAGGCAACAAGGTTCGCTTTTATAATGGAGAAAAATTCGTACAAGCAACCCTCACGGAGTGCACCCTTTCTACAGGCAGTTTCAGCCAGTTTATCTTTAACTCTGCGGACAATACTCTATCCAATGGCGACCCGGGCTCGGCAGAGAAAGAAATAAATACTAGCGACGAATTCAATAATCTCTGGAAAGAGCTGTAGGGCATAATCAAAGGGGAATATCAGAAACCATATTGCACTTCTGACAGTTCCTGACATTACCCCATTACCACTGCTATTTCAGAGGCATTGGGGTAGTATTACTCCGTTGGGGTACACTATAAGAGCAATTGCAGTCCTGTTATGGCAGAACACATTCGATCCAAAAACCAGGGGCCGTTGCGTCTTCTTTTTCTTGAAGATGCTAGTAATCATGCTGAAAGCCTCGTCAGCCACTTCCGTAATGCTGGGCTTGCCACCCGTGTTCACCGTATAACATCATTAGAAGATTTAAGTGAGTCCCTAAATGCTCATCCTTGGGATTTGTTGTTAGCATTCGAGAGTTCTGTTTCCATTTCTCCAGATGACGCCCTCTCAGAAGTTGTGACTAAAGGGAAAGACCTGCCCTGTATCCTTTTGCTGGATGAAGAGCAAACTGGCAAACGAGTAACTGAATGGCTTCAGGCCGGCGGTTCAGACGCTATTCCTTTCAGTCATATGGATTGGTTGAAGCTGGTGTGTATGCGCGAATGGACAAACCTGCTTCACCGAAGACAAGGACGCCAGAATGAAATAGCCCTGAAAGAAGCAGAGAAACGTTGTCAGTTGCTGCTGGACAGCTCCGTAGATGCGATCGCTTATGTCCACGAAGGCATGCATATCCATGCGAACCCGGCTTACGTTGAGCTCTTTGGCTATATCGACCCTGATGATCTGACCGGCATGCCTTTGATTGACATGATTCACAAAGATGATCAAAGCAATTTAAAACAACTGATTCGCAGGTTCCAACAAGGGGATAGCACCCAGCCCCCAATGGATTTTAAGGGTATGAAGGGTGACGACAGTTACTTCAAAGGCGTAATTACACTAAGCCCTGCAAAATGGGATGGTGAAAAATGTACCCAGGTTATTATTCGTAAAGCTGCCGCTGATCCTGAATTGGAACAAAAGCTGGAAGCGATGAAATCAACCGATATGCTGACGGGACTTTTCAATCGTACTTACTTTACCGAGCTCCTTGATACCGCCATTGCTCAACGAGAATCTGGTGACAAGCGTTATGCTCTTGTTGATATCAGGCTGGATAAGTTCCGGGATTTGAAAAAAGAAATGGGGATGGGGCGAGCTGATGCCTATCTTACCCAAGTTGCAAAACATCTGAAACCTGTCGTTCAGGAACACGGCATTCTGGCCCGATACAGTGATGATGTCTTCATTGCACTGATTAACAATGATCTTCAGCCCCGACTTCAAGCTCTTGGCAAAGAGATTTTAGAAAGTGTTGAAAATCTCGTTGTTAAAATTGAAAACGCCAAAGTTCAAACAACAGCATCTATCGGCATTATCCCTCTGACCGAATCGGCAGATAACAGCCATTATGTGATCAGCCGCGCTGAAAGTGCCTGCCTTCAGGCTTGGGAAGATGGCGGAAACCAAATTGTCTTCCATGATCATCAAGCCGAGCTTCAGGCCATGGTCAAAGAGGGAGATATTGTCGCACTGGTGACTCAGGCTCTGGAACAAGATCGCTTCAAGCTGAGTTACCAACCGGTTCTTAATCTCGAGCATGAAGAAGAACAGCAGTATGAAGTATTTTCGCGCCTGGAAAATGAACAGGGAGAAGTTATTCCCGCTGCAGATTTTATAGCCGCCAGCAAGCGTGCAGGTCTGACAACACGAATAGACCGCTGGGCCATACTGCATGCGGTTAAAACTCTGGCTGAACACCGAGAGAAAGGAAATGACTCTCGCTTGTTTCTGAATCTGGGGCCTGACTCTATTCAGGATCAAACCCTTCCATCCTGGATCAATGTTGCCCTGAAAGCAGCCAAACTTCCCAGCAATGCTCTTATTTTCCAGATGGCTGAAGAAGATGTTGCTATTCACCTGGAATCTGCGGCAACTGTCTGTGATAGTCTTCAGAAGTTGAATTGCGAGGTCTGCATTACACACTTTGGCTGTGCGGTAGAACCGTTTACATTGCTGGAAAAGATTCCGGCTAACTTCATCAAAATTGATGGCTCATTGGTAAGCAACCTGGAAGATGGTGGTGATGAAGCGCTCCAGCACCTTCAGGAAATGGTCACGACCCTGCGCCGGCAAGATAAACTGGTCATGGTTCCCAGAATCGAGAGCAATAAGATTCTTTCAACCCTGTGGCAGTGTGATGTAAATTACGTGCAAGGTTACTACCTGCAACCTCCAATGGATGCTATGGAATACGACTTCCAGTAATATCCTCTAAAACAAAGAAGCCGACTTTCCAGTCGGCTTCTTTGACTCCTGACTATTCCTTTAAACCTGTTAAGTCTCGATCATGCCATCCAAGCAGATAGAGAATACTGTCTAGCCCCAAAGTAGATATAGATTGTCGTGCAGATTGACGAACCAGAGGCTTAGCCCGGAACGCAATTCCTAAACCTGCAACAGCAAGCATTTCCAGGTCATTGGCACCGTCACCAACAGCGATAACCTGTTCAAGACGAATACCTTCCTGAGCTGCAATTTCCTTCAGAAGTACTGCTTTTTTTCTGGCATCAACAATATCGCCTTTCACAACGCCAGTTACTTTCCCGTCAATGATTTCCAGCTCGTTGGCATAGATATAATCCATACCCAGCTTCTGCTTAAGGTTATTTGCAAACCAGGTAAAACCACCTGAAACAATAGCCGTTTTATAGCCCAGGGCTCGCAGGCTTTTTATCAACCTTTCAGCACCTTCCGTTAAACGTAGGCGGGCAGCCACCTTCTCAAGAGCAGACTCATCCAGGCCTTTCAACAAACCTAAACGACGGCGGAAACTTTCCTGAAAATCAATTTCTCCCTGCATAGCCTGCTCAGTAATAGCTGCAACCTCATCGCCAACACCAGCCTCTACTGCAAGCTCGTCAATCACTTCTGCTTCAATGAGTGTTGAATCCATATCGAACACGACCAAGCGGCGACTACGGCGATAGATTGTGTCTTCCTGTAGAGCAACATCAACGTCCAATTCAGACGACAGATTCAACAGTTCGGTTTTAAGAGCTGCAGAATCATTCGGTGTGCCCCGAACAGAAAACTCTATACAGGCCCTTTGCGATGCAAGGCTTTCTTTATCAAGAGATGAGCGGCCAGAAAGGCGTGTTATATACTCGATATTTAGCCCGTGAGCTGCCGTTAAGGCAGACACTCTGGATACTTTTTCGGCATTTATAGCACGTGAAAGAAGGGTAACCTTGTAGCAGTCTTTGCCCTGCCTTGTAGTCCACTCCTGATACTCTTCAGGCTGAACCGTCCGATAGGTAACCTGCAGACCTTTCTCGTGTAAATCAAAGAGCAGATCTTTCAGCAATGGGGCAACATCCGATTCTTTGGCAACCTGAATAAGAATTCCCCAGGTTAAAGAATCATGGATGACCGCCTGACCAACATCGAGAATCTCCACATCGTAACCAGCCATAATCCCGGTTATATCCGATGTGAGACCGGGTTTATCTTCACCGGTTACATTTATAAGAACTATACGGCCCACAATACCCCCTCCAGAGCAGAACGTGCCCTATTCTATAGACTCGCAACGATATCGTCAGGTGATGCATTCAATATAAGACAGGAAAAACAATCCAGGGGGCATTCTCAATTAAGCATACGGTTCAGTGGCGCTGAAAGCCGCCAGACGTTAGAAGGGCTTGTGAAACTAACTGATGTTCAGTGGTACATCAGGAAGTATTTTATCTGATCGTAAGGCACAATAAGAAAAACCACAGTGTTCGAGTTAGTCCGTGCTTATCAAACGCTTTTTCAACCAGAGATTCTCAGGTCTTTCCAAGATCAGTATCAGCAAACAGATTCCCTTGCTTCTGGGAGGAACTCTCGTTATCAGCCTGCTGTTCGCCGGCATGCTGGCCACCAGTGAAATTACTAAAACCGCTCATCAACAAGCAGACAAACTTGGTAATGCACTTGCCGAACAAACAGCAAACTCTGCACGGGATCTTCTGGTTACAGGCGACAGGTTAAGCCTCAACGTCATGCTCGGCCAACTAACGCGCTCTGAATATATTGCCCGAGCCACAATTTTCAGCATCGATAACCAACGCATTGCCAGCACAGAGTCTTCAGATTTCAATACAGACAAACAATATGCTCTGTATTCGGCCTCTATCGACTATCAGAACGTTATTGCGGGCCAGCTACGTCTGGAAGTTGATATGGAGCGTTTTGAGCAGCCGACCCACAAAGCGCTTTTCTTATTTGTCGGATTGGCGTTATTACTTGGCATCACAGGGACCGTAATAGCCTGGAACTATGGAAGATCAAAAAGCGAAATGCTTTCCCGCACTGTTAGGCAACTACAGGGAATAAGCCATGGAGAACGTGCTTATAGCGCAGATATAAAGGATGAAGTTCAACAGTTGTCTTCACAGATGGAATATCTGATCACCTCGGGTTATCAGCCAGAACAGAAACTCCAAAATTTGCAACCAGAGTTAACAGGCAATGCGCCCTCTCGCCCCGATTTTGAAAACCCTATTATTCTGGCGATTCGATTCAGCAATATGGCACGCTTGCATAACAGCTTGAACCAACCAGCTTTGTTAAAACTTATTGAAGAGCGCTTGCCATTAATTAATGACGCGGCCCAGCTCTACAACGGAAAGCTTGAATATTCTGCCGAAGGCAACGCTTACATCCGCTTCGCCAGAGAAAGCAGCACAGAAGCAGGAATTCAGGAAGCAATATGTTGTGCCAGACTCGTGCAAAACCTGATTACGATTCAGCAGGAAGGAGACCCGGCAGCTCTCACTTTAGAGCTGGGCATCAGCACCTTAACTCCAACAACACCTGAAGCTAAACATCCATCACTCGCAGACTCTGCAACCAGCCTGGCTCTTATGCTTGCCAGTCTCGGTCGTGGGAAACTGTTATTAGATGGCCAAGATGCAGACAAGGCAGAAAGCGGCTTAAAAGCTTCTCTTTTAGATACAGAGTTTGGGGAGGACATTGCCGAGGTTGGAGCCTTACCGGAACAGTTTAATTTACTGATTGAGCGGCAAGCCGAACAGATTCGCTTAAGCACTTCCTGACAACCATTCAAAAAATAGAAAGTGGTGGTGCACAAAATGACCATTGACGCACCATCGTACCAATGACACCTTAAGAAAAGAGCACTGTAGTACCAAAACGAATAAAAATAATAATTTGGCAGGTACGCCATGAGCTTTACAAAGATATTTCCCATTGCTGCTTTTCTAGCAACAACGTCTATCTCATGTTCCAGCTTTGCACTGGAGTCTTTATCTGATGATGAACTGTCTGACACTTCCGGGCAGGCAATTATCAAGCTTGAACAGTTTAATAATGTGAACCAGTCATCTGGAGGTTCTCTCGATTTCACCCGTTTAAGCGTTGGCGCGACTATAGAGATGAACATGAACATTGAATCTCTGAAGTTAGGAAACTACTACCGCCCCAACCCGGCAGCTGGAACCTGTGACCCGGAGTATCCTGGTGTATGTACAGCGGCTACAGGTAATAACAACCCTTGGGCTTGCACGACTGAAACATGTGGGGGCGTAGACGGCACATTCTTTTGGCCAAACCTTGTTAACGGAGATGGGGACATCGACTTTGAAGACTTGCCAGGAGGATTCGAGAAAGTTTCCAATTGGGATATTGCCCTACGCTATCTCAGCATGGGTTACATTGATCAAGATGGAAACCTTGTTCCTGCTACCATTGTCGACCCCTATATCGACCTGGCCACGGATGATAATGGAAATCTCGAAGGGTTGAGAATTGGTTATGGCAGTGTTTCTGGTGTAATGGGGAACTTGATTGATTCTATTTCAGGGAATATAAGGCCTAGCGTAGATGTTTTAGCCAAAGGACTTCTCAATATTTCTCTTGGCACACAGGAGCTCAATTTTTCCGGCGTTCGAACCCCTGGTTATATACAAGATGATATTGGTGTAATTCTTGGTCTGAATCTTAAGGAGCTTGCACACGAAGCACAATTGCGCCCAGTAGGGAGCTTACAAGTCAATGATGCTGCGGACATGTTCTTCTCTGTTAATAATCGTCGAATTGATTACCCAGAAAACCCGAGAGGTATAATTTCACCGACTGCTGGGCCAGGGTTTTGGCTCAATATTGATGATGGGATTAATGCTGCAACCTATAACCATAAGCAGCCTGATAATTATTACCAGGATCATCCGCTGACTCAGTTATTACGAGCAGCCGGAGCCTTTGAAAATTACTATGACAATTAAAGGAGGACTATCCAGTGATAAGACATAACGCAAAATACCTCCTTATATGGTTAAGCACTTCTTCCATAGGTCATGCAGATTTACAACCATTTAATGATGAAGATTTGTCTGATATTAATGGTGCAGGCATTGCTATTTATACAGAAAACCTCTCACTCGATACTCGGGACAGCAACCCGGATAATGCCGGTGAAATTTCCATTACCGCAAACGAATTCAATGATATAACTCTCAAAAATTTAAAGGTATTTAAAGCGGGAACAAATTACACGCAAGGCGCGGATGTGGGAAGCACTACAGAACCACTCAGGCTGAATATTGTTGAAAAAGACATGCCTGATGGTGCTCGCCGTGATGTCGCAATTCTGGACATCCCTACAAACCCGGATGCTCTTGATATCAGTTATGAATCATACTTTCGGCCAATTCTTGTGGATGCAGCAGGAATACGATCAGCCACACCTAATGAGCAACTCTTTGCTCAGATAGAAATAGAAGGATATCAACTCAATAAATCCATTGTTGAAATTTGGGCGACCGAAGAAGATGGATTAAATGTTGCCAGTAATATCAGTGCAGATATTGATAGCCTGAACATAATTGGTGATCCAGACAATCAAGATGCAGCAAAAACATCAATAAAAGGTGTAAAAATAAAGAACTTACAAAATGGTTCTGAACACCAACCTCTGACCATGCGTGTTATTGATGCCCCCTCATACTACTTGCCCGTTGGAAGCACTAATCTACAAATGAAGATGGTCAGCACTCTGCAACTTGAAATCGCTCCCCTGACCTCATCTATAGCTACAAGTTTGTATACAAACCCAGATACAGGTAACCCTTACACTGCTGAAGAGTATAGGGGAACACTGACAGATATATCAGTAAAAGAGCTAAACTTCACAAATCAGCATGCTACGGGCTCTGTTAATGGGCAAACACAGCTTGCTTTCATTCCACAAAACCCCAGCGAAAATGTGATTGAAGTTCAAGGTATGGAAATTCAAAGCATGAAGGTGACATTCCATGACCTTAACTATTAGTGCTTGGGCAAGGCTGCCTTTTTTAACAGGTTTTCTTTCCTGTACAGCTCTTTACGCAGATCTTCAGGAACTTGAAGACGAAGGCATGGAAGATGTCAGTGGGCGAGCAGGTATCACTATAGATGCAGAATTTCAGGCACATATCGGCTCAGTTGCTTTTGAACCTGGAGGGACAAAAAGTACAGGCTACCTCGCAACAGCCGATGATGCAGGCATTCTTGATAACAGCTTTTCTGGATTAACGCTGGATGTTGTAAATCTCACAGCCAGCAGGGATGCTCTTGGGATTGGTCATAATCTCACTTTCAATATAAAGGATGCAGACGTGACCGGCTTTTATGCCAGTAGAACACCCTTGGTTATTCCAGAAGCGGCATTGACCAGCGTTCCTCAGGAAAGTGACTACGGGTACCTTGCAGAAATCCTCCTTGTGCCCAGCGCACACAACTGTTCTGGCAGTTTATTTAACTATGACTGCGATGAGACCCCTCCGGTTCCTAGAGATCACGCAAGAAATGATGATTTCACAGTTACCATCAATAAAGGTAGATTCTCTAATCCCCAAAATATTGGTAGTGGCACATCAAACGGCTCAATCTCCAGCAACGGGCAAACATGGAACGGCAACTATGGCAGCAATACAACTCTTGGCTGTTACCAGAATGCCACCGCTACTGGGGCTTGTGACTTTGGGCCGATACAAGATCGGAATGAACAGGTCACTGTCATCGTAGCTTTTGACAGCAAAAGTGACGCAAATATCAGAATTGATCTAGACACATCATACAGTGCAGATGGTTATCTTTGGGCACTGGACAGATATGGGAACGAAATTGGATGCTCAGGCAGGAGTGAATGTGGAAACGATTTTAATGATGGCCCAGGAGGCAGAGATGAAAGGCTTGATCTTAATCTCAGCGAACAGGTTATCAAAATTCCTAGAGCAGAACCTGCAGATTATACATTCCTTCTAGGTGTAGGTTTGTCCGGCAACTTCAACTTTACTGGAACTACACACGTTTTCGCTGACTAAGTAAAACAAAATGAGGCTCAAAGCCTCATCTCAACTCCCCGTTCAGCCATATACTCCTTGGCTTCTGGAATCGAATGTTGCCCAAAGTGAAAAATTGAAGCTGCTAAAACAGCATCCGCTTTCCCTTTCACAACACCGTCAACCAAATGATCAAGATTGCCGGCACCACCTGAAGCAATTACAGGGATAATCACCGCCTCAGAAATAGCACGAGTCACGCCAAGATCATAACCGTTCTTTACGCCATCCTGATCCATACTGGTCAGCAGAATCTCACCAGCTCCCAGCTCTTCCATCTTTTTAGCCCACTCAACGGCATCCAAGCCTGTCGGTTTACGGCCACCATGAGTAAAGATTTCCCAACGATTTTCTTCACCGGGTTTGCTGACTTTCTTGGCATCAATAGCAACGACAATGCACTGGGAGCCAAATTTCTCAGCAGCTTCCCGTACAAACTCAGGGTTAAACACAGCAGCAGTGTTAATGCTGACTTTATCGGCACCGGCATTCAGCATGGTTCGAATATCTTCAATCTTGCGAATACCGCCGCCAACAGTTAGAGGAATAAACACTTCACTGGCAATAGCTTCTACTGTGTGCACAGTAGTTTCACGATCACCACTACTGGCAGTTATATCCAGAAAGGTGATTTCATCGGCACCCTGCTCGTCGTAACGACGGGCGACTTCTACCGGATCACCAGCATCCCGAATATCAACGAACTGCACACCTTTAACAACCCGACCATTATCAACATCAAGACAGGGAATAATACGTTTTGCGAGCCCCATAAACTTCTCCTCAATTCCCGGTCATGGATTCCAGCGCAGAAAGTTACTCAGCAACTGCAGGCCACACTTAGCGCTTTTTTCAGGGTGGAATTGCACCGCAAACAAATTGTCACGGGTTAATGCTGCATCCAGTTGGACACCGTACTGGCAAGTGCCAGCTACCAGTGCCCTTTCCTCACACTGGGCGTAGTAGCTGTGAACAAAATAGAAGCGGCTGTCATCCTCAATACCATTCCATAAAGCATGTTCTGACTGCTTTACCCGGCTCCACCCCATGTGGGGAACTTTCAAATGTTCACCATTTTCATAGAGGTCACGCCCAAAATAGCGGACATTACCAGGCAGCAAGCCTATGCAATCGACTCCGCCATTTTCTTCACTGTGACTCAGCAAAACCTGCATGCCTACACAGATACCCAGCAGAGGTTTGCTTTTCACCACATCTTTAACCAGCTCATCAACACCAAGGCGTTTGATCTCTGACATACAATCGCGAATGGCGCCAACACCAGGCAAGACAACACGATCAGCGTTGTGGATAACTTTTTCGTCTGAGGTTATCCGAACCTTCATACCCTCAGGAGCCACATGCTCCAGGGCCTTGAATGCCGAGTGAAGGTTACCCATTCCATAATCAATAACCGCAACGGTTTGCATGCACTTACTTCCTATAAAACAGGTGCTCTAGAGAGTGCCTTTAGTTGAAGGCATTTGCCCAGCCATACGCTCATCAGCTTCAAGCGCCATACGCAGAGCACGGCCGAAGGCTTTAAAGACTGTTTCAATCTGGTGGTGAGTATTTGAGCCACGGAGATTATCCACATGCAAGGAAACCTTGGCGTGATTCACAAAGCCCTGAAAGAACTCTTGAAACAGATCCACATCAAAACCACCTACAGAAGCACGAGTGTAATCCACATTGAATATCAAACCCGGGCGACCAGAGAAGTCAATAACAACACGGGACAATGCTTCATCCAGAGGAACATAAGCGTGGCCGTAACGACGAATTCCCTTTTTATCGCCCACAGCTTTATCAAAAGCCTGGCCAAGGGTAATACCAATATCTTCTACCGTATGGTGATCATCAATGTGTCGATCACCATCAGCCTGAATATTCAGATCAATCAGGCCATGGCGGGCAATTTGATCCATCATATGCTCAAGGAAAGGGACTCCGGTATCGAAGGCAGCAGAGCCGGAACCATCAAGATTAATTTCCACTTTAATCTGGGTTTCCAGAGTATCTCGCTCTACGTTTGCCTTACGGTCAGCCATGATGATAGTTCCAGGTTAGTTTTACTCTGAGTTCAGCTCCGCCAGTAATGGTGACACTGGCAGTCTGCATTTATTTTTCACGGTGCTGGCAGGGATTATATGTTCACCGACTCCTGTTGCCCAGTAATCAGAGGGTAGACCTTGTTATTCCCGGCAAGGCTCTTAATATGCCTTCATCAATGGGAAATCACACATAAGAGTCTCGATATGCCAGTAATTGTTGAGCACATACATAATCCTACTGCCGACGATCAGAATGACCTCACCAAAACATATAATGATGCTCCAGACTGGCTGAAAACAGCTGAGCAAGCTGGACAATGGATGACAGACATTCTGTCTTCATCCGAAACTGCGCTCTATGCTGGTCGTTTCAATGATCGCCTGATTGCTGCTGCCGTTGTTCAAAAGTCTGAAAGCAACTGGCATTTAGTCTGGCTGAATGTTCGCTCGGTAACCCGTGATCGTTGCGTTGGCCGACGTATTATTTCCGAGCTTCAAAGAATGGCTAATGAACATGACTGCTCACTTTCTGCGGAGAAACCAGCAGACCAGCAAGTCGTTGAAAAATTTCCCAGCTATTTAAAAGAGCTTATGGCTTATTAAAAGGGCTTATGGCTTATTAAAAGAGCTTATGGCTTATTAAAAGAGCTTATGGCTTATTAAAAGAGCTTATGGCTTATTAAAAGGGCTTATGGCTTATTAAAAGAGCTTATGGCTTATTAAAAGAGCTTATGGCTTATTAAAAGAGCTTATGGCTTATTAAAAGAGCTTATGGCTTAGGTTTTCGAAGCCAGGCTTGGGATATTTCTCGTAGCGTTCTCCCTCGTAAAAAGAAACGTGGAAAAATAATTCCTGCAACTAAAGAGATCGCCACCAGAAAGGCCAGGAGCATACTTCTGGCCATGTGGTTAATCGAGAGGACATCAAACTGGTGATTTTGGGACATTAAGAACTGGTGCTGACATGTACCCCACTGAAAGCATTTGGTTACGTACTGGTAAGCCTACTGCTGTACAAATCAGAGTCATTAACATAATTGGGATAACGCTGACTCTCCGACTCTTTGATTTTATCGAAAGCGGACTTGATACCAGCAAGACTCATTGAGGTGTGCATAGCATTCCAGCTGAGCTGGTTCAGCCTGTCGCAGGTATCCATGTTCACAGCCATCTCAGAGATTCGCCGTACCACCGTATAACGCTGAGACATTGTGTGAATGATCATAACAACACCTGAACAATCGATCAGTGTATCTGCCTCGTAACCCAGCTTTTCTAATAACCTTCCCAGTATCCAGTAAGTCCTCTGGGTATGGCATCCAGACTTTATTAACAGCAGAACGATATCCGATAAAACATGAGCTTCTTCAACCAGGTCGTTATCGTCGGTATTTGCACCTGAGCACTTCATCGCATCACAGCCAGCACACAAGAACAGCAATTCTAGCAACGGCGTCAACAAGCACCACGCACACAGAATAATGAGCAAGATAAATTATTAAAGACCGCCAATATCTTGCAAAAGGCAGCCGATAACTTAGATTGAAAAGTGTTAGCTATGGAATTTTTTTAATGAATGGACGCAAAGGCTCCCTGCCTACTTTGTTGGCATTGAGTGTTGCTGCTGCTATTGGCAGCGGCTCGTTTGCACCTGCCTCTCACTCTGTCACGCCACTACCTTCCACATATACTGCCAGTTGGGAATGTACAGCTGCCATGCATCAGGATTGGCAATGCAGTTCAAAGCCCGGCCAGCCTTATGCTGAGAATCTTGAAGAAATTGCAGATAAACGCAGTACGCTGAGAGGCACCTTTGCTCACTTGATGCAACAGACGTTCAAGAACACACAAACTACTGAAGTCTCCCAAAGGGAAAAATTAATAGAAAGAATTGCACACTCTTCTATCGCAAAAAAGATTATGGAACAGGCTCCATTAACCCGTTCCATGGCAGACAAAGATTGGGTAAACCGCCTGAGTTCACGAACATCCTGGCCTGAAGATCAGGATCTGCTCCCGGGTAAACGGGAGCCAAGAGCACAACCGGCACTCACTAGCCGGGAAGTTTCAGAAGAAGAGGTTAGTCGTTCCGTCTTGCTTTCTGATTGGTTGAACAGGGCTCGTAAACGAGCGGCCTGGCCAACAGATGGTAAAACTGATGAACCTGCCTCTAATCTTGTTGGTTCCCGGAGCCATATAGCGTCGGGGCTGGCCGAAACGAAAAAAGAGAAATCAGTTTTCAACAAAGAACGCCGCCTTTATGCGGATGACTGGCTGGACAAAGCAGGACAGAGAACCTCGTGGGCTGAAGCTGAGCAGGCAAAGAAAACCACCAATCAGGAAATCGAAGAGGCCGAAGAAGCTGTTGACGGAATGGTGGCTGCCAACGAACAAATCAATGAAAAAGGCTTGCCTGCTGACGAGCAGACTGACAGCCCCAATATGAAGCTGATCAGCAGCATTACCCTGCAAGATGACGCTGCACAAATGGCATCGGGTACTGCGCTTACTTCTGAAGAACAACAGACTGGAGAGATAACAGAACCTGAGCCAACACCTCCTCGCCCAATGGGTTTTGGAGACAGGCTGCTCGCCCACCAAGCTTCCAGTTCATCAAACTATCAAGGCGGAATTGCGCCACCAGTCAGTGTTCAATCTGCACAAATGGGAATGCCTTCGTTCCAGATGCAAATGGCTCAGAATCAGAACCTTTCGTCCATGCAGCCAAGTGTGCCACTTCCTCCACAACAACCGCCACAATGGCTTCCGAACTTAGAGGTAACTCCATCGGAGCGACTTGCCAAGGCTTACCCAAAACAGAATCAAAATCCGCGCAGATATATGCCCTGGCAGCGCAGTGCTACGCCCGAGCAGTGGAAAAATGCGCCCTCTGGCACAGCTATGCCGAGCCACAGTTTTAACAGCTCGAGACCAGCAAATACGTTTGTAACGCCAGATGATATTCCTCTTCCAAACGGGCAACCTGTACAGCTGCCACCATCGCCTCAAAGTGAAACAGCACAAATCAATACGATTGGAAGAAGCTGGTCTTTATCCGGTCAGATGATTGCTCAACAGGCTCCGCAGGTTATGAACCCTGTCCCAGAGCCTGTTATCGTTCACAACACAGAAGATACAAACTGGCCTGAGCCACAATACACTGCTAGCAGTAGGCTGGCTCCAGAACTTCCGTCTTATGCAGGAAAACCTGTGTGGCCTGGTGCCCATTCTATTCCTCGCACCACCCCGAAAGCAGACAGCAATGTTATAAGGCGCCAGCCAAACAATCTGCGAACCTACCGCAGACCTCCACCTGTTTCGCCGCGAGACATTTACAAACTGGCCTCAGCTCAGGAACCCACGTCTGCCGGCCCGCTTCAAAAGTCTGTGCCATCACCATTCCACCAGCCTCAGCAGCAAAAGCCTAAAGGGCCAAATTCGAGCGATCGTTTACGTGAAAGCACTCGTGAACCTGCGGCCGCAGTGGAACCCAAAAAGGCTCAACCTTATAAACCACAACCATCAGAGCCAACGAATTATTTACCGGGTTTGCAACATGCCAGCATAACGCCTCAAGTACAGCGCAAGGCTTCGGTTAACGAAATGCTGCACGCTCCCGAAAACAGTTTCTCCGTACAATGGCTGGCAACAACTCAGCCCGCTCAGATTACCCGGCTGAAACAGCACTACCCTTTATTGAAAGATGCCACAGTCGTTCGCTTTCTCAGCAACGGGCAAACCTGGCACATTCTGTTATCGGGAATATTCCCTGACATCCCATCAGCCATGGCTTACCTACGCACTGAAGAATTCCGGGATATGACCAAAAGGCTGAATCCCTGGACTCGGCCGTTATCAGGTTTAAAAAAACTCGATCTTGTTAGGCCAAATATTGCCAATGCTCCTGTGGCTGCAGCCAAACCTTCAAGCGAACAGAAAGCTTTACCTCAGGGGCAATACACTATTCAGTGGATGTCTGCAGAAAATCCAGCCGTACTGAAAGATTTGCGGAACAGATTCCCCCAGCTGACAAGCGCTGAGGTTGTGATGCTTAATCGAAGCAATAAAGTGCAATACTTGCTCATTCAGGGGCGCTTTAGGAGTCATCAAGCGGTAACCGATGCTCTCCAAACTCCTGCACTGTCTCAACTAACAAGACAAATGAAGCCAAAAGCTCGGCCAATGGCCAGCCTTAAGCACAACACTTCGATTATTCGTCAACCAGTATTCACTCAAGTCAGCCTACCTATAGACAGACAAACCAGCCAAATTCTGAACGCTCCAGACGGTTCGTTCACAATTCAATGGCTGGCAGCTCACAAGCCAAAAGTGTTGGAAAAGCTGAAGACCAAGTACCCTACCCTGAACACTGCAGAGACAATTCATTTTCGCAGAAATGAAAAAGATTGGTACGTTCTGGTTCAGGGGCAATACTCCAGCTACCGGGATGCAATGAATGCTCTCAATGCTCCTCAGTTTCAGGAACTGACCGGCAGGCTTAAACCATGGACCAGAAAAATCTCTGGCCTTCGTAGCGCTGCTGGCAGTTAATTTTTCAGTTTAGAATTTATAGATGACTGCAAAGTAATTACCAAACCCTGTGGTTTTTTGCTTCCTTGAACCGTATTTGGCACCATCCTTAAAGTTAGCCATATCTTTGTAGTACTTAAGACCATAACCTAATGACCACTGGTCACTGTGCCAGTAAAACCCGTGATACCACTCAACCGAGTCTTTTGTTCTGGTGTTGTCAGAATCTGCCAGTTTGTCGTACTTAAACTTGTAATCAAGATATCCCTGATATGCGATAAATGACTTATTCTCAAAAAAGTAAAATGGTTTGAACCAGTTACTTGTCCAGATATAACCACTCCATTTGCTTTCATCTGCCGCGCCAAAATTTTCTCTCGAATATCGAGCCATCAGGTTTGTGCCAACAAGCCCAAACCAGGGCACTTCAACATCAACCCCAAGGCCAACAAACTGGTCGAAAAGTGCTCTATCCCCAACGTTCAAGAGATTGGAAATATAAACTTCCTTTACTGGCCCAAATGAAAGATCTGTATGGAACAGCGCATCGAGAGATATGCGTGGAGCAAACTTGAAGAAGAAATTATCCCCGTCGTGTAGATCATCACCGTTGCTATCGAAAATATCGAATACGTCTAAATAACCATATAACTGAAAAATCCCATTTCGACCGCCAAACTCCATCTCAAAATATGTATCCCGCTCATTACCATATGGGAGTTTATTGTTGTAACTCTGCATGAGGTTAAATTGAAGCCATTTGAAATCATTCTTATGAATATCGCCGTCACGATAGTCCGCTGCGTACGCTCCACCTCCCCATAAGCCAAGGCTTATAAGAAGTATTAATATACGGCGAGCCTGATTCTTGAAAACAGCTTCTGTAACATATTTATAAATGGGGTTATGCATGGGGTTATGCATGATAAATACCAATCGAATACTGGAAGACAACAGGTCAATAGCAAGTCAAAGAGTTTAGCCGCTCTCGGAGTGTTCGTAGCGAGATGTTGGGTATATGATTACAAGTTCTATTAATCTCAGTACTAGGCTGTGTTTGCCCTAACGCTGAAATTATTCATCATAAAATTGTTTATATAATCCCAATCTCAATATCCAGAGGGCAATCAGGTATGAAAGCTTTATTCAAATGGGCCGGAGGAGCCATTGTCGTCCTTCTGCTGCTTGGGGTGGCTGCATCTCTCATCCTGCCGATGGTTATCAACCCTAACGATTACAAGGGCAAGATTTCCGAGCTCGTTCATGACGAAACCGGAATGACTCTGGTTATTAACGGCGATATTGGCTGGTCAGTATTCCCCTGGGTTGGTCTTAGCATTAATGACCTCACACTCGACGACCCCCAAAAACAGCCTTTAGGCACCCTTAAGCATGTAGCAGTGAAAGTGAAACTAATGCCGCTGTTGCAGAAGCAGCTAGATATTTCCATTCTTGAGCTGGACGGCCTAAACCTGAATATGGTTGTGGACAAAAACGGTCAGGCAAACTGGCAGCCAGCCATTAAACCTTCAACTACAGCACAAGCTCCCGCTACGCCAGCCTCTGCCCCACCGGAAGAAGGTAATGAATCGACACCTTTTCTTGCTGATCTACATGTCGCGGGTGTCGCTATTACAGATATTTCTGTGAACTATCAGGATATTCCAGCCAAGCAAAAAGTTTCCATTACTGACGCCCAACTGAAAACCGGAGCCATCAGCTTTGGCAAGCCATTTACCCTAACGTCCTCATTCATGCTGGACAACCAGAACCCTGCAGTGAAAGCGAAGATCAGCCTTGATGGCATGATTACCCCTAACCCTGCCAAAGCCAGCTATACCATTGATGACCTCAAGCTGTCCGTTACTCCAGCAGTAAAAGGTGACGCAAAAACCCTGACTGTTGATGGCAATATTGCCATTCAGGGGCAGAAGTTAAATGGCAAGCTCACCCTTGGGCCAACCGATATCGCCAGCTTTATGCAGCAGCTGAATATGCCACTTCCAGCACTCGCAGGTGGAGATAAGGTATTGCGAAAAGTCAGCATTGGAACTGACTTCAAGGCCGACAGTAACAGTCTTACTCTCACAGATATGTTCGCAGTACTGGACAACAATGAGCTAAAAGGCAGCTTCGCAGTTACCGATCTGAAAAAGCAGGCTATTACATTCAACATCAAGGGAAATGACTTTATTGTTGACCCTTATATGCCTGTCGCTGAACAAATATCTTCAGCAGACACCAAATCAACTGAAGCCGAACAGCCCTCAGCTGGCGGAGCTTCCAAACCTCAAACCACAGCTGATCCGGTTATTATTCCGGTAGATGTCATTAAAAAACTGAATGTTCACGGCAAAGCTCAACTGGCTTCTCTGACCGTAAAAGATTTCCGGTTTGATAAACCAAACCTGGAAATCAAAGCTGCCGATGGTTATGCACAACTCTCCAGCCTGAAAGCTGGTTTTTATAATGGTGATATCAGTGCTGCGGCTACTGTAGATGTACGTGGTCGCCTGGAGAAGAACCCACAGGTTTCTGCGAAAGCGGATATCAAAGCCATCAGCCTCCCAGCTCTTGCCAAACAGGTAACCGATCTGGAAAAGGTTACTGGTGATGCCAATGCCAGCCTGAAGATTCTTTCCCACGGCCTGACACAAGCACAACTCACCAAAGGCCTGAATGGTAATGTGGATTTCAATATTACCGATGGATCTTTGTTAGGTACCAACTTTAACGAAATGGTATGTGGCGTTATCGCCAAGGTGCGCAAACAGGAGTCCACCAAAACAGACTGGCCAGATGAAACAACTTTCCGCACTCTCAAAGGCTCAGTCAACATTGTTGATGGCATAGCCCGCAATAACGACCTTACTGCCGCGCTGGCGCAGCTGAACCTGAAAGGCGATGGTAATGTTGATCTCGTTAACCAGTCTCTGGATTACCACCTTGGCCTGACTATCACTGGCGAGACTACAAACGATGAAGATTCTGCCTGCCGCATTAACGAGAAGTATGCTGACATCACCTGGCCTGTGCGCTGTAAGGGGAAGTTGGGCAGCGGCAACCTGTGTGGCATAGACGACCAGCGTCTTGGTCAGACTCTGGGCAAAATTGCCGAGAAAGAAATCAAAGGTAAGCTGCAGAAGAAACTTGAAGAAAAACTGGGCGGTTCTTTGAAAGGACTGTTTAACTAAAACGACTTAGGAGGCGGTTATGCTGCCGCTTCTTTTCGTCCGGTTGCAATAATTTCTGCGACAGAGACAATCTCCTTCTGTTATTCCACTTCTAATAAAAGACTGATGCCTAATACTGCGACTATTCAAGAAGCCATTCTCAGTTGGTATGACCAGAACGGTCGCAAACACCTTCCCTGGCAACAGGACATCACGCCATATCGGGTATGGCTGAGTGAAGTTATGCTGCAGCAAACTACCGTTGCAGCAGTGATTCCTTACTTTGAAAGGTTTATAGAAAAATTCCCGGATGTCGCAGACTTAGCAAAAGCCAATGAAGATGCCGTGCTGCAACTCTGGAGTGGCCTTGGCTATTACAGTCGGGCACGCAACCTCCACAAAGCAGCCAGAATGGTTATTGATGACTTTGGTGGTAAGTTTCCACAAAACCTGGATGACTTGCAGAAACTTCCGGGAGTTGGCCGCTCTACTGCTGGTGCTATTGCCAGCATTAGCATGGGAATCAGAGCACCTATTCTTGATGGCAATGTAAAACGTGTGCTCGCCCGACTTCATGCTGTAGAAGGCTGGCCGGGTAAGTCTTCTGTTGCTAAAGAGTTGTGGTTAATTTCTGAGAAATACACACCCAATGAGCGCTTGCCAGCTTGGACTCAAGCAATGATGGATATGGGCGCAACCCTGTGTACACGCTCCAAACCCAAGTGTGAAAGCTGCCCTGTTGAGCGATGGTGCGAAGCTCACGCTTATGGAAAAGAAACCAGTTTCCCGGAATCAAAGCCGAAAAAAGTGTTGCCAGAAAAACATGTGCGCATGCTGATGCTGGTAAACAGCCATGGTGAAGTACTGCTTGAAAAGCGCCCGCCTGTGGGTATCTGGGGCGGATTGTGGAGCTTTCCCGAATTTGAGGTGGATGGCGAGGTAGACGACGAGTTACGTCCTTTCGCAGAAGATAAGCTGGGTATGGCGCTGACAGAACCTGAAGTATGGGAAAGCTTCCGCCACACATTTAGTCATTACCATCTGCACATTGAACCGGTGAAGGCTTTTACTGAAGCGAGAGGGCACTCCGTAGCCGATAGTGAGACTCGCTGGCATCCGTTCTCTGAAGTAAAAGCATTGGGGTTGGCGGCTCCGGTTACAAGGCTTTTGTCCCGCCTGCAGCAGAGTCTCTAGATTTAGGGCTCGGGGCGACGCTGGTTTTTTTATCTGCTGTCAGGTATCCATTAACTGTTGGATAAACCTCTTTGATAAAGCCAAGCATATAGTCCGGGAGTTTGAAGCCGGGCTTACCCAGGCACTCCATAGTGACTTCCACCTGCCCGGTACATAGTAATGTCATGACATTGTTATAAAAGTCTTCTGCCGTCATCCTTCGGTCAATCGGCGGGATGATTTGTTCGACACTGCGGCTGACTGCTTCGGCATACTCTATTTTGTACCTCTCTCCGTATTCCTTTATTCGGGCAGCCATTTCCTTTCGGATAAAGTGAAGGCGCAGTGCTGTTTCAATATTGGAGCGTTCGTAATTACCGGTTCTGTCTTTGGCACTCTTACAGCCGCTGACGATAGCCATGTTCATAGCCCGCCCCAGCTCACTGATGCAGGTTGTAAAAATGAAGGGCTGATCGCCGAGTTTATGGTGAATCTTATTGGAGAAGATGTAGAGAATTAAATGGCACAGCTCCTGCAGTTCTTTCCTGATAAGTGGATCAAGATCGGGATGCTCACGCAAGAATGTTTGTACGTAACTCTCATCTGTCATGGGCGCGTCTGGATCGACCGTACCAAATAAGTGCATAAATGCTTTCTGATTGTATTTGTCTGCGTTTTCCCAGGTTTTGGTGAATTGCATGGAGCTTGCGTAAGCCAGCTGGTTACATGGGCATACAACCAGAACGATGTCCGGAAAAACCGTAACGGAGCCTGTCATGCCATCTTTCCTGCGAACAGAAAGAACAAAGGGCTTGTCATTGAGTTCATCGATGCGCTTTTCTATCTTGTGGCACCAGAGTTTCTCGTTATCAACGCCTGAAATACTTGAGAATGCAGGCCGCAGATTATCCGGGCTGAGAAGGTTGACGTTGAGAACAGGCAACCTCATGGAGCGCCTTGGCTGTGTACCTGTAACATGAAAGCATTGGAGCATTTGCTCTTCAAAGAATGTCATTCCGCAAACGGTGAGAATGTCTTTGAATCGCTTAAGAGTTATGTCTTTTTGGAGATCATTGTCTGAAACTGCAAACGCAAAAGGTACACCCACCCGCACCTCCTTCATAATATCTTCACCCTCCATGCTGACACGGGTGACAGACATATTAACGGCCCTGCTTGCATCGCGTTGACAGGATGGAATAAAGCGGCCATTGAGTTCCAAAGGATCCTTGTTTCCTTCAACGTCTTTACCAAATGTAAGGCAGGCTGGTGGCGTGTGAGAGACCTTTACCATGTGGTACTGGCCTTCAAATAGGTAATGGAGTTCTTTGGTACGTACCTGTGGTGGCTGATCAGCCAGAGCCTGAAAGCGTAGTGAATCAAAGACCTTCTTGCTGATACCTAATGTGTCCAGCAGTATTTTTTCCCGTGCATCCAGCTCTGTAATAAAGCTTGCAATGCCTGTTTCGGGGTACATTTGCTCCCCCGCCCAGGAAGAGAGCTTTCTGCATGCTGCGTTTTGCTTTTCGTCCTTCAGGTTTTTTTTGATATATTGGAAAGCCGCCTGCCTCATGATGTCGATACAATAATCCCAGTTTTTTTTGCTTCTAAAGTCACTCTGCTCAAACTGGCGAGTGACCTTTTCCGCCTGTAAGAACCGGGCTTTCACGTCCTCCATATCTTTCTGTAAGGCACTCACCAGATAATCTGGCAGGTTCTCGTTCTTTTTTTCCTTCTCCAGTCGTTGGCAAAAGTCGTTCGCATTTTCAATTGACTGACGGTAGCTGGCTATTCGAGAGCTATAATCCCGGCTATTGACTGTCGTGCTATCAATGAGTGCCCCCATAAGAGCTTCTTCAGCCTGTTGGATGTACTCAATCACATCTTGGATAACCTCGTCTGCGCTTTCTGAGTCACAGATTGGCGACTCATCATTTTGCAGCACCTTGACTACATCGCTCTTCCACACGGGGGATTTGAGTTTCAGAGCTTCACAGGTTTTAGGCAACAGTTCATTGAAAGCTGGCACATAAATAAGCAAGTAGCTTTGCAGCATTAAGCTCACATCATTGTCGTTATTGGGAAGTACGGAGCTGCTGTTCAAATAAAAAGAACAATGGGCCTGAATTCTTTCCTGTTCCCAGGCTGAGAGATTTTGCGCTGCAACTCCCCACTGATTCTCAATGGCGAGGCATATAGGTGAAGCCTTATTGGAGAAATCGAATATTGCCGTGTGTCTGGAGCTTCTGGACAAGTTTTCCTGAAGTTCGGAAAAAGCCAGGCTGCTGGGCATATGGCTATCCTCCGTACTGCCAACCGGTGTAGAAGCCTCACTGGAACTTGCAGATGCTGTTTCAAAGGCTGAGTCGTCATTGTCATCGTTCAAACCTTCGATGTAATTCAGCACCTCGCTCTTGTAGCGCAGGTGTAGGTGGCTTTTGAGTTTTGTTGTGATTGCTGACTGCTCTTCAGATAAGGAGGTTTTTGATGAGACCAGTCTGCTCTTTAAGCGTGTGAACCGCTTCGTCCAACTTTTTTTCAGCTGTCCGGGCAGAGATGTCTCGGGGCTGTCACCGGGTGACATCCTGCCTTTTTCGTAACTACTACTAAATACAGGGAGAGACACCGATGGCTCAAGAGGCTTCTTGATAGGTATCGGGTCTGATCTGCTTGAGCCTACTGTAGCAAAAACAACCTCATCATCTTCTTCAGGAGCGGGGGATTCCAGGCTGCGGGATTCGCCCTGTCCTTCAAGCAGGTGCTCCAGTTCTGGCTCATAAGTGCTTACAACTCTATTGGAACCAGAAGATTGTATGGGCATAAACATGTCGCGTTGATGTCTTCTGACAACTATATCCGCTGAGGTTGGCAGTATTTCATCTTGCTGCATGGTACTGCTGGCTGGCTTTTTAACCACTATTGAAGAGAAAGATGTAGTTCTACGCCTTCCGCTGGGTTGCTCATGTGGCTGGACTGTTTTAACAACGCTTATCTGTCCCGTATCGCTGACAACTTTCAGAATACGACCGGTTGTAGGATCTCTGAACACTTGGGGCTTCGGAGCTGGCTGAGGTGGGTGCTCGTCTGTCCGAGGTCCTGAAGACCTTGGAGGTACTGGAGGAGGTCTTCTTGGTCTCTGCATGGCCATGATTCAGCTCCTTAGAGTGTGCCGTAGACCTTAATAAGATACTATTGTTAGCCACTGCTTCTATAACAACGCTGTTAGTAGCTCTATCTTTTATGACTCAACGAAAGCAGTGACTGTTGGATTCACTCCCTTAACGCCTCCGAGCATGTAATCTGGTGTTTTGAAGCCTGGTATGCCAAGGTTTTTCATGGCAATTTCCATTTGCCCAGAGCAAACCAGCAAACCCGCGATGTTGTAGAAATCATGGGCTGTCATCCACCTGTCCCAGGGAGGAAGTATTTTGTCGGGGAGGGGGCTGCCCCCTGCCGTTGCTTCCTGCAGTTTGACCAGAAGATTTTTCCGGGAAAGGTGAAGCTGCATTGCCATCTCAATATTGCAGCGTTCATAGTTGCCGGTTCGATCCTTCGCGCTCTTACAACCACTGACAACCGCCATATTCATAATCCGCCCCAGTTCACTGATACAGTTGGAGAGTATGAAAGGCATGTCACTGCGAGCGTGGTGAAGTTTGTTGTATAGGATATAACGAAGCAGTTGATGCAGCTCCTCTAACTCTTGCTTTATCTCGCAGGAAAGATTTGGATTATTATCAAAAAACTGTTGCACATAACACTTGGCAGTGATGGGCTTGTCGGGATTTAGCTCACCGAACAAGCGCCGAAAGGCTTCTTCATTGTAGGAGTCTGCAGCAGCCCAAGTTCCAGAAAATGCGGAAAGGCGGCGCCCATGGGACAGCTGATTGCATGGGTTCACAAAGAAGAAGATATTTGGCTTCACCTTAACGGAACCCTGCGTACCATCTTTTAGTCGCAGCGGTAGTGTAGCAACCCGATCATTAAATTCGTTAATGCGTTTGGACATTTTGTAGCACCACAGATTCTCACTTTCCAGAGAAAGGAAAGGAATATAGGATGCAACTTTTCTCAAAATATCAGGACTTAAGAGGCAGTTATAAAAAATAGGTAATTCAAACTCTCCCTTTGGCGTTTTATCTGCTGCGTAAAAATGATCAAGCATTTGTTCTTCAAAAAATGTCAGCCCACAGGCTGTCAGCATATCCAGAAATCTGTCATGGGTTACCTGTTTTCTTCGCTCCCCATCCTTGATAGCGAACGCATAAGGCACACCACACCGAACCTCTTTCATAACCTCAGTGTCATCGGCAGTGACACGTGTGACATTCATGTTGACCGCTCTGGAGGCTCCGCGAGCACAGCAGGGAACAGTAACCCCGTCTAGTCCCAGTACGTCGTGGTTTTCCTCACCACTTCCCAGGGTAAGACACCCTGAAGGCTGGTGGGAGATTTTCATAAGATGAAACTGATTTCCGAAGAAGTAATAGAACTCTTTACTGCTTATTTGTGCTCTTTGCTTTTCAAGCACCTTAACTCTGCATTTGTCAAAGTCATCTTTGTCGATGTTAAATGTATTCTTAAAATCGGTTGCAAGTTTGTCCAGTTCAGCAATGAATCGTGGGAAACCTTTTACGGGATAAGCATGGTCCTTCCGCCAGTAATCGAGACTGATTCTATGTTTTTCAAGCTCCTCCTTAGTGCAGCGCTGTTCAAAATAGTGGAGTGCGATATCTTCCATTATGGCAATACTGTAATCCCAGTTTTTCTTGTTCCTGAAGTCATTGGCTTGCAGCACCTCAAGAGCAGTGATATTTGCCTGGAGCTGGATATCCAGATTCTTCAGATCCTTCTGTAAGCTGCCATAGATAGACTCGTGCTCAGAACCTAAATCTTTCAGAAGCTTTATAGTGGTCTGACGCACACGAGAAATGTGTTCTATTCGGGACGAGTAGCTCATAGAATTGATTATTTCTTCGTCCACAAGGCCGTCTTCTAAAATACCCTCTACTTCATAGAGCAGCTTCTCTATCTGTTCTGCGTAATTGTTTTCCAGGATGCTGACATCCTCGTTATCCCGTAGAAAATCCGACACATCCCTTACCTTTATAGGCGGCTCCACACCCATGTGTTCACAGATATTCGGGAATAATTCACTTAACGGTGTCTGGTATGCAGCAAGATAGGTTTGCATAAGCAGGCTCATGTCGTAGTTATTCTCAGGAGTAACATCGCTGATTTGTAACAACCGTGAGCAGTGGTTCTGAATATTGACTTTCTCCTGCGCGGAGAGGGTTTGAGGCTCGATACCCCATTGATTTTCTAGTGCATAGGAAATAGGGGAATGGCTGTTGGATAAATCAAAGGTTGGTAGCTTCTGTGCCGCCGCAGGGGAGCGCACCTGTGGATAAGCGGGAGACAGGCTTCCACTATCCATTAGGGAACCGCTACTTATCTGGCTTTTTGGTGTTGATGCGCCACTGGCTGCTGCTGATTGAGAAGTAGAGCTCGCACGGCTGTCTTCCAGTCCTGCAAGGCTAAGATTTTCATTCTTTTGAGATAAGTGCGACAGGCTCATGTGTTTTTTGACTGCATTAGACCCTGCCCCTAGTGTGAGCAACCTGCTTGAAGACCTCTGTTGTTCAACTGCCAAGCTGGCAAGTTGCCTTCTAAGAGCCTCCCCCTCGAACACTTCTTCGCTTCCGCTTAAAGGTGTAGCTGAAGCCGATGCCGATGCCGATGCCGACACATAGGTTGAGGTGATTTTCTGGCTATGTTGTCTGTAGTGAATAGGGAGTGTTTCGGGTTTCCTGTACTCTTTCCCCGTATTGCCTTCCAGACTTTGTCCACCACTCAGTGGTGAAGAGCTGCCATTACCCGCTGTCACTTTTACCGAAGGTAGATTGGAAGTGGATACTGGCTGTGACTGTGTGTGCGTAGACTTTGTTCTTCGTAAGAGGAAGGTGCTTTTGCTTTTCCTCGTAAATGAACCTGAGCGGGTAAGATGCTTTTTGGGGTGAGTGTTTGAGATTTGATGAATAGGGCTGACGTCTCGCACTCTGCCCTGAGGTGAGATCACTTTGACGATGCGGCCGGTTTGTGGATCCTTAATCAGCCCGAACGTAGGTTTTGGTACGCCTATGACAGGCTCGTGGAGCGTTGTCCTGTTATCTATCGGCATCGCCATAATCTGTTTTCCTTCGCGTATCACTCCCAAAACAGAATAAGACTCTATTTCACGCATTACTTTCCATCACCGCAGCGTTAGCCACAATAACATTCTCTATTTCCCCGTAAGGGAGTAAAATTACACGGTTACGAACGTACTGGAGTACTGCTGTGTCCCGCACTGTCAACTGCATCAAATTGAAGAAAGAAGCTCTTGGCCTGACCGTTCCTCCTATGCCCGGCCCTAAAGGAATGTGGGTCTATGAGAATGTCTGCCAGGAAGCCTGGAAGATGTGGACGGATCACCAGACCCGCCTGATCAATGAAAAGCAGCTCAGTATGATTGATCCTGAGTCCCGTAAATATCTGCATGAGCAGATGGATAAGTTCTTCAAGGGCGATGACTACGATAAAGCTGACGGTTACGTTCCCGAAGCAAAACAGTCCTGAAACTTAAATAACCTGCTGATTTATAGGGAAAACCGAAACATTTCCTTCGAAGCAGGCTATGATGCAGCAAAACTCTGGCGCGGGTGTTGACTCTTTAAAACGAAAACAGTTTAATACGCCCGCACTTGTTGCAGCGCCTGGGTAGCTCAGTTGGTAGAGCAGCGGATTGAAAATCCGCGTGTCGGCAGTTCGATTCTGTCCCTAGGCACCAT
>NZ_CAMZOG010000053.1 GCF_947331445.1 Parendozoicomonas sp. Alg238-R29
TTGTGACCTTTTATCTTTTATTCACTCTCACAAACCTTATGGCTGTTTGAGTTTTCTAACGCCTTTGTTATTCAAATAACCGGCTACTTAAATCACCGACCGGCCTAAAACAGCTCCGGGTTCTTCAAATAACGGGCATACAGCTCTTCATCTTCTGGTGTCATCCAGTTGAGAGGCTCCCGGTGTTCGCTGATTTTCTCATTGGGAAAGCGTCGTTGTGCCTCTGCAAGTTGTTGCTGTGCGGTTTCTGAGAGTTCAATTTCCAGGCTGTTACAGATATCTGTGACCAGCTGCTCCATGGGTTGGCGGTCTACTTGTTTATCCACTTTAGCCAGATTACCGCCAGTCCATGTGAGCTGGTCGATACGAAAATCAAGTTGAACCAAACAGTTATCTGCGATTGGAAAAGACAGTGCTTTGACTACATTAGCGGCACCTAAAATATTCAGAGAATCGTAAGCAACAGCAGTAACAGGGCTACGAATAACCACCTTCCAGTTCGCCGGCGACTGCCAATCACAAGCACCATAGGATTTTTCATCTGAATAATCTCTCGTAAGAAACGCATCCAGCTCGCTTTCAAAAACTCTCGGATTAAATAAGGTTTCTCCGTGCTCCAAATCACGCTGTAAAACAGCCAGTGTGAAGTGAATTTGCCCCTTGACGCCAGTAAACCAAGGCCCACAAAAACGCCAGCTACGCTTTAGAGGCACACCACAACGCCATAGGGTTGAAATACTTTCGGGCAGATTGAAATCAGCTCCTGCTAAATCCAGATAACCTTTCTGATATCTGCTGGGATAGCCTTCCCTTGCACGAGGATCCGGTCGATGGGGTGGCATTCTGATACGTATCTTCGTGCCAGCCAAATTGAGTTCGACCTTACCCGCACGGGAAAACGAAGGCCCCTTAGGTACCACTTTGCCTTTGGTTTCACGTAACTCATAGGGAATATAAAACATGTCTTGCTCCCTAGAACTTCGACATTAAGCGGTCAGTGGCATCAGGCGCATTGGCAGACGCAATAGTCAAAGCACTGCCTATAACACCAATCACCGTAGCCGCTGCGGGAAAGCTACCGGAAAAAGCGGCTGCAGCACCCAACGCAGAAACCGTTCCCCAGGCAGATTTCGCATCCTTGATACCCTTCACCACATCAGACGCTCCTTTCAGCAAGGTATAATCGCTTTCATGTTTAAAGCGCTGAAAAGGCACAGACAAACTGGTACCACCAATAAGCTCATTTACGTTGAGAAGGTTAGATTTTCCCATCCCTTCAGCCAGCGTCATGCCCAGTTGCTGACTCAGGGCGTAAGCTCTATCTTTCCGGCTTCTGGCCCGATGGAAATGTACCTTATGGCCTTCAAGCTTGTGCTGGTGGGTCGCCAGTATTTTCATTGCCTGCGTTAATATCGCACTGCCCCCCATATCCGAAAACCAGACAACATTCTTAAGAGACTTAGCCTGCTTCATTGTCTCAGACAATATCACTGCCGCTTCATGCAGATCAGCATCTGTCTCAGCCTTAACTGCCTGCTGATAATTGATCAAACCACCAAGCTTTCCGTTACCAGGGGTAAAAAACAGATCAAAACCTGAAGAACTGACAGTTTGTTCAATACCGGACTGTTTAATACGAGGTGCAATCCTGTTTGCAGCATCAGAAGCTTTCCCATAGCCCCTATCTGCAACCCCAACCACATTTACGCTCCCGCAACCTTCAACAGTTCTACTCTCTTTGAACTTGGTCTCCCACATCTCTCTCTTAGCTTTGACACGATGTAAACCGGGCCTTTCACCGACTTCCTGCTGTTTATCATAATCCCCCGTCGCATCAATCCCGCTGATCACATAACTGCCATCATTCTTCTTCTGAGCCAAAACTGTGCAGCCCGGCATAATCACTTGAAAATCCTGCAACCCTTTATGCATGGCACCGGTGTGCACAAACACATCTTTGCTGTTTACTGCGCCACTTTGCAGCCCCTGAATACTGCGTACAATCAGCCCAGCCCAATAATTAGCATTGCCAGCTTTGGCCACCAACTGCTGGTACACCGGGTAAGCCTGCTTGCTGCAGTAAATCTTTACGCCTTGTCCCTGGCCTGCGATCACCGGCAGACCGGTATGAATAGCTGTAATCACTTCACTGTTCCCTGTTGTTAATCCACTGCCGATAACAAATCACAGTCCATCGTTACCAGCCCACATCTTCCGTGGCTGGCTCGGATGATTGTCCCCAGCCGTCATCGGCGGCCGGTTCTTCACTCTCTTCTGCCGCAGCACTGGCAGGCGCTGCAACAGGTGTGGGTGGTGGTACATATTGAGCAGTAGAACTGCCATCCATAGCGACACCCGTCAGTTGACTGAAAATGCCCCGTGCTGTTTCTTCAGGCATCAACTCCATCATCAGCTCTGCGACTGTCATACGCCCCCAGCGCACTAAACGATCAATGCCGTCTGCTATCGGGGTATGGGGTTCATAAGTGCGGAAATACTTGCTGACTTCTTCTAACTGCTTCAGCGCCTGCTCCCTGTCCACAATAGGCCCGGCCATCATCCCTGCCCCGCCCTGAATGACCGCTCTGGTAACTGTTTGTTCACCGCTAAACCCTGCGTCTTCTGCATCACCTTCAAACTCCTGCTCTGCGACTTCTTCCGGAGCACTCTGAGCGGCAGCCCTTTCAATAATCTCCTGACACAGAAAACGCACAGAACGCAGCACTTCATCCAACAGTGCTGTGATCTGGCTACTTGGCGGTGCATCATGGGAACAGTGCTCATACAGCGCATCATTCAGCGCTTTGTATTCGCTGTTACAGATCTCCAGATCTTCAATCAGGTCGAGATAGAATTGATCCCCGGTGGTGGTAATCGTCTGTTGCACATCGTCCAGAGAGTTACCCAACGTTTCGTAACGCTCAGCACGCTTTTCATCTTCGGGAATTTTGCTGGCATCGTATACCTGCTGGTATTCAAAAAAACTGAACTCACCCTTGTTACCTTCCGCAGTAACTGGGCAATTACGGATAGGAGCCAACAAAGTTCCTTCTGCGCCATCACCATTCAGACCGGTAATAGGAGCGACCTTTGTTTCCAGTCCATCCTCATCCGGTTCGGGATAGAGGCCATCCCAGAAGTTGTCCACAAGTCCGCGCAAAATCGCCAAACCATCCCTTAATCCGGCAAAGCCATGAAGACGAACAGCGGCTTCGATCATCCAACCGGCAATTTCCAAATCCTTGCTGGTGTTCCCCAGAATCTCCTCGCCCTTCTCCAGCACAGGTTTCCACTGGGCCAGAGCTTCTGCGCGAATATCAGCATCGAACAGTCCGGTACGCTCTGTGGCGCGAGCCGTATTACGGGCATCTTTGATGGTGTAGTAGTCGGATGTCGGCGAGCGATCTTCCCGAATATCACTGCCCTGGGGCGTATCTTCAGAAATAGGCGTGAGTATCTTTTCGACATCTATAATATTTGGTGATGGCATATCGACGTCAGTCCCTTGTTCTTTTTGATTCTTATTCGTTATCTGTTGGCATCAGTCAGAATGGGCTGTCCCACTCACTAGCCTGCCACTGGCCATTAAGCATGGCGGTAAAACTGCGTGGTTCAGGCAAACCTTTTTTAAACAGCAGCATAGGCGGCATACTGGCCGACCCAGCACAACTCCAAAGACTGAAACTCTCGCTTTGCAGGCTGAAACCTGCATCTACCATTCGAGCCCAGGCATTGCCCTGATCTGCAGGTTGCGCAACACCATGAATCAGTGAATTACGGGTAAAACCAGATCGTACAACAGGCTGTATCGCCTCACTGGCTTTGCCTATACGTTCAGCAACATCATCTGCTGTCAGGCTTTCCTGTAACGCTTGCAGGGCCACCTGTTCCCAGTGGACAAAGAGATCATCGTTGTTTGCCAGAAAACTGGCTGGTTGCTCGCCATTAATTAATGGAATGGCAATGGTGATCGGAAAATATCGCCCTACCCGGTCAACGCTGGGGACCAATATCCCTGCCCAGGCTTTGCTATCAATAGTCCCTTCCGTTAAAACAAAACGCCAGATAGGGCTGGTCAGATACATATTCAACCAAGCCTCTCCGCATTGTTCGCGACTGGCTGACACTGACTGCTGCAACCATTGATCCCAGCCATTAATAAACGACACCGGAAGACCACGATCAATAAAGTCACCATGGGCTGGCAACTTGCCGTAAAAGCCACTGACTCTTTTCGTAGCTGCTGCAACAGGCATGGGTTGAGAGACCATCATTCCTCTTCTCCTACAGCTTCGATGACAGCTTGTACTGTCTTAACAAAGACTGTTTGAAAGGATTTACGCTGCTGTTCGCTATTAAACGGAAGCGCGCTTCTCTGCCCCTTTCATGAAAAGTGACCTGATACTCACGCGGATCACCAGTCGCACTCAATTTGGAAGCGTCCAACAAACGGAACCATGCCCAGTCTCCTTCAAATTGCTTGCGATTGACCGTTTCATTCAAATCTTCAAAAACAACACGAGCTCGTGAACTATCTGCAGAATCCCAGTTGAATTTCTTCATCACTTTGGGGCCATGGGAATAGTTCAAACGCTGGTCGCCAAGTTCCAGCGAGAACAGACGGATATCAGAGTCCAACTTTGAGGGCTGCAACTGGAAGCCAACCTGCAGATCACTGCCACCTTTAAAGAATGATTGGCGAATCTGGGTAGCACGCTTTAACTGTTTCAAACTGCTTCCGGAAACTGCCAGTCCACGACCATCCAGCGTCTTGGTTCGCCAGGTACGGGTACTGACAAAAGGCTTCAAATAATCATCAAAGAACTGGGATTCTACACCACCTGGCTGGAAGAACCGGTTGAAGTCCTGCAGAGGAGCTTCACTGTCGGCATTATCCGACAGAGGATAACGACCGGAGAGACTGCGTTTGTAAACCGAATAAACCTGCTCATTCCAACTGTTATTGACATAACGACGGGTTTCACTCAGCAGCAGATTCCAGCTGTAATCAGCCATTTCGTTGAGCCAGGTTTTCACTGGCTCTGGAGATTGGGCTGCTTTGATACGCACACGCTTAATCACATCATTACCACCGCCCTGGAATCGAGCTCTGGCAACCTTAAAGGCCTGTTCACTTGGATCAGGAGCGTGAGCCACTTCGCCAAGGAAGTCATGCAGCTCGCGTACAACAGCCAACGTATCCTGTAGTTGTGGCGATTGAACATTACGGGTTTTCAGCAAGCCTTGAATATCCTGAAATTCCAGATCAACAATTGTGGGCTTACGGGTTTTGGCGAGCAGCTTTCCTGCCGCTTCTGCTCCGGGAATAGCGCTGCCAGCTTCCGGCACGGCCAGATCAGGGGTAAGTTCTGTATTTTCAGCTATCGCTTCCAGAACACCCTGCAAGGGTGAGTACACTGGGTCGGCCATTACCTTCAGACTGGCTGTTGCATCAGTCAGACTCTTAAAAGGTTTGATATGAAAGCGGCCTATAAACCCTTTCCAATATTGCCCATACTCTGTCAGATAAATTTTTCGAATCTGGTCAGCAATCTTCTGACGATCAGCTTCACTGAAATCTTCACCTTCCGTCTGCCCATACAGCCAGCGGTCTTTCTCAAGATCGGTTAACAGTGGAGAGTCAGAACTGTAGTCAGCCTGTTCATAAGCCGTACGGGTAAACAATGCAGGTGTGACAAACGTGGCGTTATCGGAACTGATACCAAACACCTTTTCCGTATCACCACCAATCACGCCGTAAGTGTCAACATCACCACGCAGTTCCGGGTCATTCTTTAACTGACCATAAAGACGCAGCGGCACGGGAATACTGCGAATCTGCTGGCGTGCGCGAGCTATCAGGCGTTCATCTGCAACTTGTTCACCAAATTCCAGCGTTAACAAACGCTCCAGATGATTATTTAATTGCTGCTGTTTGGATGCCTGACCGGTCAATTCATCCTGCCAATGGAGTTTCGCCCACTGACTGATAGCCGAAGCATCACGGCGTTCAGGGTTAACAATCATCAGATAAACACGAAGAAGCTCAATCACCTTGCCATCACTCCTCCCGCCAAAACGCAATTGCTCTTCAACTGTTCGCTGAAGTGTGGGCAGGAAGACTGAAACAAGTTTGTCGTCGTATAAGGTATTTGCCGACTTATCGACAGCGCTGTCATAAAGACCAAGTGATGTCAGCCAAGGGTGCTCTTCTTGAGCATAAACAGTGCTGGCTGCTTTCAAAGAATTCAACGCTGGTAGCGCATCTTCCGGGGAACTTTTGCCACTGAGATAGGTTGAGTCTTCTTTAAAGCGATTGAGGTTATCGCTTACCTCACCAATCAACTGCTTGTTTTTACCGACACTGGCACCCCAGACAGTAAGCGTTCCGGCAGCGACCAGAAACAGGCTTGCAAGAGTGGCCCGGCGGGCCCAGAGTATAGTAGATTCAAAACGACGATTGACGCCAACCAGTTCAGATTCCGGGAAAATCACATCTTTCAGCAGGCGGCTGATAAAGAAGCTCTTACCACTGTTCATCTGCTGTTTACCAAGCTCCCTTGGCAAACCAAAGCTGGCAGATACCGAGGCCATCATACGATCGATTGGCGTTCCTTCCTGGGTGCCGCTGGTCAGGTAAATCCCACGAAGCAGTGGACTGGCATGATATTGATTATCACTGAAGGCCTGCGTCAAGAAATCAGAAACAATATCCTGCAGACTACTCATGCGGGATGGGAAACCCTGCAGAAGTGAACGACGCTCAACATCGCGCTCCTGATGAACCAAGCGCAGCACGCGATTATTTAAACGCTCGATGAGAGCCTTGTATTCATCATCGAAACGATTCAGGTCAACACGCCCCCGCCTTTCTTTATTCATCCCATTGGCAGGAAGTTCAAAGGTCACGCCCCATACCTGCTCGCGCTCGGCCTGGGAAAGGCTGGCAAAGAATTCACTAAAGCCGGCAATCAAATCGGTCTTGGTAAACATCAGATAAACCGGGAATTCTATACCCAGTCTTTCACGGAGCTCATCCAGTCGCGCACGAATGACTTTGGCATGCTGATGCCTCTGTTCTTCCGTCTGCAGCATTAAATCCTGCAGACTGATGGCGACCATCGCCCCATTAATGGGGCGTCGACGGCGGTGTTTTTTTAATAGATCAAGAAAACCTGCCCAGGCAGCATTATCAACAACCCGATGGCTGTCCTGAGTGGTATAGCGGCCAGAGGTGTCAATCAATACAGCTTCATTAGTGAACCACCAATCACAATGACGGGTTCCGCCAATACCACCAAGGGCTGCTTTGCCGTGACTACTGGCGAGCGGGAAGTCCAGGCCGGAATTCACTAACGCAGTTGTTTTACCCGATCCTGGCGGGCCGATAATGACATACCAAGGCAGTTGATAAAGTGATTTGTTGCGACCTGAAACATTAAAACGTGATTTCTTTAGAACCGTCATCGCTTCGCGGAAACGATCTGACAGTGCATTCATCTCTTCCTGGGTGCGATCATCTTCAGGATCAACAGCATCAGCGCTGGCAGACTGAATACCTTCCAGCAATTCATTGTTCTGACTGCGCTCCCGCAGCATCATAACCAAACGCCAAATCACCCACGTAAAGGTCATCACTAAAATAATAATGCCGCGTGTGGCATAACTCAGCGTAGTGCCATCAGCACCAAAACGTACATATTCAGCACCGAACCAGACCACAATACTCAGGGCCAGCAAACCAATAATTCCAATTACCCAGGGGTTCCCCAGAAACGCGATTACCCGCTTCATACTTCACTCCATGAAAAAGCTGTCATTACCCTTGAACATCTTTGCTGACAATCAGTTGCTGCATTACGTCGATCACCGATTCATTACCCTGAAACAGCCATACCGAAAAACCAGCATAAGCAGCAACAAGGACGGCCAGAGTGACTGCGCCATAGACCCAGAGAGGAACAAATTGCATTAAACCCTTGCCGTTTCGACCTGAGCCCTGCCAGTGGGGTGAAAGTTCGTTATCCGTGTAATCACGGTGGGACTGAATAGTTCTGTAGAGGTTATCCCGCACGGTTTCCAACTGGGCATGGCCATTGGCAGCCAGTCGAAACTTCCCTTCAAAACCAAGACTCAAACAGATATAGAACAGTTCAAGTATGTCGAGGTTAAGGCTGGCGGTTTCCTGAAGTCGCTGCAAAATGGCGAAACATTTCTCACCACCAAATGTTTCGCGATGAAATGTACTGAGCAATGACCGCTGGCTCCAGCCTGAGCGCCCACCCCAAGGCGTATTCATCACTGTTTCATCTAATACCGTACACAGCAGATAGCGTGCTGCAGCCGCTTGCTCCGGGCGAACCCCCTGAATGGTCAGGGTCTGATCAAATTTCTGAATTTCCCGGGTCATCAATTGATGAAGCTGTGGAGCTTGGCTGTATTCCGTGGTGGTGCGCAATTTAATGATCAGCGCCAGCAAAGTAGACGCTGCATTGACCACTGGGTTAAGTGCATTGTGCACCCGATATTCTATCACCTGAGGCTGGGGCGTTTGTGCAACCGAAGCCTGAACATCTGGCGCAGCAGCGGGTGCAGGCTGATGACTGCCTGGGGTTGGAATGATTACGGTTCTGTCGTTCATAGATTCCTTCCTTCAGGGCTCAATTACGAATGGCCCACAGTTCCATATTCAAACCAGGAAATTCAGCCCCCAGATGCACAGCAAAACCACCAGAATTTTTCATGGATTCCCAAGCTTTACCGGTTCGCTCTAATTCGAAATAGGCAAACCCGGCATGATACGGAATCTGTCTTGGTGCTACGGGTAACGGACGTAACATAATGCCAGGCATAGAAGCACTGATGAGCTCCCGTATCACTTCCACAGGAGCAACTTTGGCCTGGGATGGAAAATTACTGCGCAGTGCATCGCCGGGAATATCTGCCTTAACGGCCAGCACAAAAGTTCCCTCAGACACCAGAGAACGATCGGTAATTGGAGAAACATAGATGCCAAACTTGCGCTGGGTTAGTTCCATAGAGATAGCGGTTTGCTCAAGAACCATGCTAAGAGACTGACGAAGGCTGGCAAACAGAGACGCAAAGACATGACCAAGGTCATCCTGACTAAACGCAGGAAATTCTTCTGCCCGTTTTTCTTTCCGGGTAAAGGTCGCCAGCTCGCCAGCCAGTTGAATCAAGGATTTATAAAGTTCAGAAGGGTGTAACTGTTTCTGGCGGCGCATTTCTGCAATCAGTGGCTCATTGCGGTTTATCACCTGCAGTAAAAGATAATCAGCAATTTCTGCTGAACCAGCACGACCACTGTCACATAACCTGTGCCCCAAAGCGTTGCCCCGCTGACGTAATAATCCGGCAAGCTCTTCAAGATAACCACTGGTTACAGATGACAGCTGACAGTCCAGCAAGGGAGGAATAAAGTTGTTATCCAGCTTGACCGGTTTATCTGGAAGACGCTCCTGAACCCGGGTAATCCCAAGGCAGGCATAGCCGTTTCGATCTTCAGAAGCCGGCTTCAAGGTAAGAGCCATGGATCCTGTTTCAATAGAAACCGTTTCACTGCTCTCAGAAGCACTATTACGCACATCACCACTGGCACTGACAAACCGCGCCTGGGTTAACTCTTCACCCTGCCGGATACTCTCGCGCACTCCCGGGCGACGCAGAGGCAGACAGAGGTACACAATGTCATCCCGGGTGTTCGCCGCAACATCAATGATTGCAGGCGGTTCTTCATTGTCCGGTATGGAGAATGGTGTTCCATCCGGAAACACTCCTTCCGCCTCAATGACCGATATTTTCCCTAAGCGTAAAAGCTCCAGATCCAGCCGCAGTTTTTTTAATCCCCAACCATAAGCGAAACAAGCGCCGACCCGCCCTTCAATGAAATTTTCAAGGTAGCGTTCCTGCTGTTGGAAATGCTGAGGTCGAAGAAACATTCCCTCCGACCAGACAACCTTGCTTTTGTTCGACATCCACTATCTACCGTAGAAAAGCCCCTGTTTTATCGCGAGTGGAGGGGGCATATTCCTCTCACGCCATTCTTCCTGAACAGAAACACAAAACCTGTCATCAATCAGAGCTCTGGGCTAATCCGCGCTCATCAGCAATAACGGAGAAATCGTTGCCATAGTGAGCCCGAACAGGTAAAACCAACATGGTTTTGGTGTCGCCATAACGGGAATACTCTGCCATGACACCGAGATAACGAACTTCAGGCGTTAATTCAATTTCTTCGAGGCGATTCTCACCTGGGGCAATTTCTTTTAGTTTGACTGTTCCTAACAAATCACGGCCAAGGCGGTCTTCTGCCTGTTCATAAAGAGCCAAAAAATCTTCTCTTTCGAATTGACGGGCATCCGCTAACTTAAAGACGCGGATAACTAGTGGTGATGGTCTACCATCATCATCCAGGTTAATGTCATTTGTTGCGCTAATTTGTAACTCTGCCAGCGTATCGAAATTTAATACTTCACGCCCTGTACTGCAGCCGGTGATAAATACCACAAGGAAAATACTGAATACATAACGAAAAACTTTTTTATTCACAACTGAAAACCTCTCTACCCCAGCGTTAATATTTTCAAACCCAATCATAAAAGACCAAAATGATAGAACTTCATGACAGACTGCTTACGCCAACAAACAGCTCTAGCTCGCAACTTTAAGAAATTATTAAATATTTCTTACAGCATTAAGCTCTGCAATCTTCTTCTCATAAGCCTCAGCAAATACTTCACCAAACATCTGGTTGTAAGTTTTCTCAGGATCTTTACGGAGATCATTAAGCCAATCCTGATAAGACTCCCAGTTTTTGGCTTTCTTGTTACTCATGAAACCTTTGTTTTGATTACAATTAAAACGTGCTTCCAAATTCTCTGGAGCAAACTGCGACAACATAAATTCAAATGCTGAACGCATGGCAGCCAAAACAGCAACCTGATGATCTGAAATATTATCAAAGCTGTCGCGCACAGCTTCTGAAGGTGAAAGAAACGCATTACTGTTTCCACCAAACATCATCCCTAATGCATCATGGGCCGATGCAGAAAACTTTAAAGGGTTGTTATCCTGACTTTGAATCATCGTGCGCTCAACCCTAAGCTCATTTTTGATAATGCTGCGAGCACGCAACAAATCGATTAATCGGGTTGATGTTTCGCGAATAAAAGCACCGGCTTCAGATTCCAAATTTTGCAGACTGGCGGCGTCAACATTCTCCACTCCCAGCTCACGCGCCAAGGTTGCACTACCAGCAACTGCTACTTGCTGCCCCTGTACAGGTGCAACAGGTTGTGATGGTGGAGCAACAGGTGGTGGAGCAACAGGTGGCGGAGCAACAGCAGGCTGCAGCGCCTGTGGAGCTGGTGCAACTTCAGCCCCTGGCGCAAGCAATTCATCCAAAGACATACTATCCAGAGAGCGCGCCACCTCTGGTTGAGCAGCAGCTGGCTGTACAGGCACAGATTGCTGAACAACAGGTTGTGGATTAACCACGGGCTGAGGTGCTGATGGCGAAGGCTGGAAAGGTTGTTGCGCAGGCTGCGCCTGAGGAACAACCATAGACTGCTGTTCCGCAGGCACATGATCACTACTATCACTTGCCCACCAGTCATCAGCGGTATTTTGATTGCCACTCCACGGATCAGCCTGGGGAGACTGGAATTCAGGAGCAGAACCCGAAAGTGCAGCCAACGGATCAAGAATATCTTGCCCTCCGCCCAAGCTATCGAAGGATGAGGGAGCGGCCAGAGGGTCTATTGCTGCAGATGGGGGAGCAGAATCAATTGCCCCCCAAATATTTTGAGAAGCAGACTGCTCTTTTCCAGGCTCCAGCCAGTCATCAAACTGCGCTCCAGCATCTGGCTTGTTCGGCTCAGGCTGCATAGCCAGAGAACCGATTGTTGTCTTATCCGAAGAATCGAGAAAATCAACGCTTCCCAAACCATCAGGAAGCTTATTATCAAAAACTTTCAGGGTTGATTTTATTTGATAATGACCAACACTTATTATATCACCGTCGTTTAGTTGAGCTTTATTGCCAGAACCTAGCGAATCATCGCTACCATTAATAAAGGTTCCATTAGTACTCTTATCGAAAACAAAATAAGAATCACCGGAAAACACAATATCAGCATGAACAGAGGAAACAATCCTCTCCACATCAGGCAAAACCCAACTATTGGAATCAGCACGACCTATGCTGCCCCCAGATTTTGCAAAGACCTTCTTATGACCGACCATATTTGTCTCAACAGGCCCGTCAATCACTTCAAGAATAAGTTCTTCTGCCATCCTCGGCTCTTCATGTTATAAGGCTGACTTGCAGCAAAACCCTTATTACCACTTACCATGCGACATACTAAATACAACAAAAAAGTCACAACTTCTGGCAGCCTTGTGGATACTATCCTATGCACTGACTACTTGGCTAGACATGGCTCCCTAATTCATCATACTGTCATTTTGAAAATTAAAAACGTGAACAGTGTCAAATTTCTTGTCCATTCATAAAACCGATATTACAATCGCAAACACTAGCAATAAAGATGCGTATTCGAACAACAAAAATAATCATTCTCGAGCGCAGGGTTAAAGTCTTAAATCACTAATAGTTATCAAGCGATGTACACGGAATGAGTACCAGCGAGAATGACAAAACACGATTGGTATCAAATACTGATACCAGCGACATCCCTGAAGATAAAACAGTTCTCGCTGACATGTCAGCTTCCTACTATCAGGATGCCGACAAAACTGTAATAGCCCCATTGACTGGAAGCCCTATCACTGGGAATCTGCAATCACCTGCAAGTCCAAACCAACCACCACCTGAATCTAAAGGAAGCCAGTTAAAACGATTAATCAACAATCGTTTTGAGCTAAAAGCCATTCTTGGCTCCGGCGGCATGGGTGCCGTATACAAAGCAGTCGATCTTCGTAAAATTGAAGCGAAAGATCGCGATCCCTATGTTGCTATTAAACTGTTAAATGAAGACTTTAAACAACATCCGGATGCTTTCGTTTCCCTGCAGCGTGAATCACGAAAATCCCAAAATCTAGCGCACCCCAACATCGTAACGGTTTACGACTTTGACCGTGACGGTGAAACGGTTTTCATGACCATGGAGTATATGGAAGGTGCGGCCCTTGATGAAATAATCAGAAAAACCCCAGGCGTAGGACTGGAATTCGACAAAGCCTGCCAAGTATTCAGAGACATCTCGGAAGCTCTCGCTTACGCCCACTCAAAACATATCATCCATTCCGACTTTAAACCCGGCAATATTTTTGTTCTAAACAATGCCCATGCCAAGGTGTTTGATTTTGGCATTGCCAGAGCTGTGTCGTCTTCTGGCGCAGGTATTCAAGCTGACGGCGATAAAACCGTTTTCGACGCTGGCAGCCTGAGCGCATTAACCCCAGCATACGCCAGTTATGAAATGCTGAAAGGCGAAGAACCTTCAACCAGCGATGATGTTTACGCTCTTGCTTGTGTTGCTTACGAATTATTTGCTGGCTCACACCCCTTTAACAAAACACCGGCAGACAAAGCCGCCGAGCAGAAACTCAAACCCAAACGAATCAAGCAACTTTCCAATCGCCAATGGCGGGCTCTGGAAAAAGCACTTGCCTTCAAGAGCAAAGACCGCACCCAAACAGTTAAAGAGCTTGAAGATGCTTTTTTTGGTAAGTCGCGAATTCCACTTTATGCTGCAGCTGCGGTTCTTGTTGCTACAACGGTTTCATCCCTGTTCTTTCTACAGGACAACCAGGTTGACGAAGCCAAACTCCGGGTAGAGTTAGAAGAAGAGCTGCAGACCGATATTCGTGCGAACGTAGAACATGAACTGAAACAAAAAGCTGCTCTGCAAGCTCTGCAGGATACCCTTGCAAAACCTCTTGATGACCAGTGGGATGCTTTGCTGGAGCTAGCTATCACTGATTATCAAAACCTAGCGCCCGAAGACAGTGACAGTATTATTCAGGCCAAACAAAAGGCTATGTCACTCTATCTGGATGCTTCTTCAGAGCAGCGTCTGGCAGGAGAGCTAAGCAAAGCCCGTGAACTACTGAATAGTGCCAGTTACTGGCAACAAAACTCTGACCAAATTTCCCAGGCAGAGTCTCTTCTTGCCAGCGCTCAGGAAGAATTGCGGCGAAAGCAGGAACAACAAAAACTTGCTGCCGAGGCAGAAGCTAAACGATTGGCTGAGGCTCAGCGCCAACAAACGCTGGAACTGGCGCGACAGGAAAAACTACGCAAAGAACGTATTGCCCGGCAGAACCGTGAGAAAGCTATCAATGTGGCGATTGAAAATGTGGAGTCAGCACTCTACTGCAGCACAAACCTTGATATCAAAGCATTATCAGGCAACCTGCAAACCCTGAAAAATCTCAGTAACACACACTACCAACAAACCGAACCCAAGATTGTGTCCTCTCTGGCCTCTTGCATCAAACAAGTCGCCAAGCGCAACCCCAGTGCAGCATCCCGCTTGAAAGCGGCTTCACTTTCCTCTTTCCCAAAGGCAAACACCATTGACTCTGTTGCTATAGATTTTTGCACTCACTTGCGTCCAGGGTCAGGAAGTAAAGGGCGACGTTATTTCTGTGAAGACAAGCTGCTTGGTGGCGGTGTCAGCCCCACACTTGTTGTTGCCAAAGCTGGTAGCAAGAAACTGGCAGTTACGCGTTATGAAATAACTGTTGCGGAGTTTAACCGTTATTGCAAAGCGACTAACCAGTGTTCCGGCCTGGTCAGCTCAGATTCTCTGCCTGCCAGCAACATCAGCATTGAACAAGCCAAAGCTTACAGTACCTGGCTCAGCAACCAAACTGGCTACACATACCGATTGCCTTCGTATAGTGAATGGCTGGCGTTAGCGTCACCGGCACGCAATGGCAGTGACCCCGACCGTAACTGCTATTTGAAGTTTGGTGGATTGCAGAAAGGCACCGAACTGATCAATGCATCCTCTGGCAAACCCAATGATAACGGTCTGGTGAATACCGTCGGTAATGTACAGGAGTGGACCGTCGACGGTAGCAACCTGCTTGCTGCTGGCGGAAGTCGAAAAGATCCGTTGAAACGCTGCCTGATCACAACAAAATCTTCACACAGTGGAAAACCTGACGATGTAACCGGCTTTCGACTGGTAAGAAATATTCGATAGCAACATAACCACTTTATAACACGTACAAGTAGAAGGATTTACAACTGTGCACAGAGTATCGAACTACCCAACTGCACTTTTCTCCGCCAAGCCTTTGGCTGCGGCTGTTTTTCTGAGCGCTGCTCTTTCTGGATCTGTAAACGCTGCTGAGGATTATGTCCCCGATCTTCAGCAGCCCGATATTAAACAAGAATTCCAGCAAAGAAAAAAGGATATCGAGGAAGAAGCGGGTAAAGGTCTGCGTCTGGACGAAGATCTTTCCGGTGAGGACCCACATATTGAAATCAACAGTTTCTCATTCCGGAGCCTGCCAGAATACCCAGAAGCCGGAGTCACTAAAGACGCCATTGAAGAGCTGGTTGAAGGCTTGCGCCAGAAATATATGCGTGAATCTGAGAAGCTTGGTAGTGGCTTTACTCAACTGGAACTGGAAGAAATTGGTGCCTTTCTTCAGGAAAAAGCCACACAGAAAAGCACAGCCAAATTAAACCTCAATGATTTGGCAGAATTTGTTTCCATCGTGAAGAGGCAGAACGCTGTTCGGGGTATGACCTACGGCGATATTGAAGAGATCGTGCAGCAGGTAACCCAATTCTATCGAACCCGTGGCCTGCTGCTAGCCCGGGCTTACATTCCTCCCCAGGAAGTCAAGAATGGCATTGTTGAGCTGGATATTATTGCCGGTACCCTGGGTAAGGTCACAGTTGACGGCAACAAGAAATACAAAGACGAAAACCTTCAGCAACCCTTCCAGAACCAGATCGGCCAGCTGGTTGATAATGCCAAAATTGAAGAGAGCATTTACCTGCTCAATGACCTGCCCGGCTTGAATGTGTTTGGCTTCTTTGAGAAAGGCGACAAGCTGGGAGAGTCCAACCTGAACCTGCAGGTGCGTGATGAGAAAGCCTGGAACCTCTCCGTTCGTGGCGATAACCATGGCCCCGAATACACTGGCGAATACCGACTATTTGCTCAAGGTAACTGGTTAAACCCAACGGGTATTGGCGACCAACTAACCATTGGAACACTTAAGTCTTTTGATCCGGAAAACACCCACCTATATCAGCTTGGTTACAGCTTCCCTCTCGGTGGCCCTGATACCCGTCTGGAGCTTTTCTTTGAAGATAACGACTTCAAGATCACTTCTGAGACAGATGAAAGTATCAACATCCTCGGCATTGAAGGTGCAAACACGACTTACTCCGCAACGTTAATGCACAAAATTCGCCGTTCCCGGGCTGAAAATCTGGCTGCTGGTTTAAAGCTGGCGGAAAAGAAAGTCACCCGGAAAGCCGAGATCAACAATCTGATTACCGAGGGTGATCACACTCGCTCAGCTGAGTTTATTGTTGAAGGGGACATGCTCGGCACCAGTATTCGCACCCTGAATATGGGACGACTGGCCATGCAGTATGGCAAGTTCCGTAACGACACCCCGAAAGACAGGGGAGACGATTACTACAAACTGGCACTGGATACCAACTCACTGTTCTTTGTACCACTGCCGTTTACTGACAGTGAGTCCCGCTTGATCCTGAAATCCAAACTGCGCTACGGCGACACAGCCCTGCCCTCCTTTGAACAAATGTCATTGGGGGGTGCCAACAGCGTACGTGCCTTCACGGTTAATGATTTCTCTGCAGACACCGGTGCTTACCTGGGTGCCGAGTGGTACTTCGATGTTCCCCAGCCCCTTGATTTTGATCTCTACCAGGGGCAACGAGTCAGCGATGTTCTGCAATATGCCCTGTTTATGGATGGTGCTTATGGCAACGAAAACAGTTATCGGCAGAATCAGGGTGACTTGAAAGTGGCCGACCCCTGGACTCATCTGGCGGGCCTGGGTTTCCTGATGCGCCTGAACTGGCAGGACCAGATTTCTTCCACCATCAGTATTTCAAAGCCGGTCTCCCATAAATCAGGATCGGGAACGGTTGGTGATGATGCCCAGAGCTGGCAGACCTATGTGGACCTGACCCTGCGTCTGAATTGATAACTCTGTATTCGAACTTAAACAATTTCTGCATGGATAGCATAATGAATACTATCGATACCCAATCAGAACAGCTGACAGTAACACGGAAAAGCCGCCTCAAGCCCCTCGCCCAGGCCATCAGCATGCATCGCATAATGATGGCTCCGACACTGATTTTCTTGAGCGCAGCAGGCTCGCAACAGGCCATGGCACTTCCTGCTGGTATAGTGGAAGTCGAAGGCGTAGCCACTGCTCCCGTAACCGGAAATACACTGACTATTAACCAGTCAGACCCCAGGGCTTACATTAAGTGGCAGGAATTCAATATCAATGCAGGGGAAACCGTTAAGTTTGTACAACCAAGCTCTTCTGCCTTGGTACTGAACGATATCATCGATAATAACCCCAGTCAGATATTCGGCCAGATAGACGCCAATGGCCATGTGCTCCTGGTCAACCCCCGCGGCATATTGTTCTCTGAAAACGCGACAGTCAATGTCAACAGCCTTACCGCATCCACACTGACTGTCGATAGAAACGACTTCCTTAACAGTGATCTGATCGACGGTTTGGCGTTTACCGAAGGGAACGCTTCAGGTGCCATTATAAACCGTGGCATGATCAATGCGGCCAAAGGTGTTGTACTTCAGGGTGGGCGAGTTGAAAACAGTGGGACTATCCGAACAATAGACACTGATACCCAGTTAATCACTGCAGGGCTGGTAGCCTTAGCCAAGGGCGGAGACACTGTTTTAACCTTTGATGCAGATGGTTATTTAGGCCTTGCCGTTAACGCCGAATCCTCAACCTCTCTGGGCGTTGACTCTGCCGTATTAAACACCGACTCAGGCTCAATACAGGCCGGAAAAATATTGCTGGAAGCTAATATGGCCAGCAGTTTGTTTGATAACGCAGTGAATAACGAAGGTGTGCTTGAAGCCAGAGGTATACACACCAGTGGTGGAACTATAACCCTTCGCGGGTCAGGCGGAAGCGTATTCGATGTTGTTAATACCAATACTATCGACGCCTCAGCCACAGGCGCCAACTCTATAGGCGGCACTGTTCTGTTAGCAGGTGATGACATATCACTGACTAACAGCTCTCTCATCAATGCCAATGGAGGAAATGCAGGCGGTAAAGTCCTCATTGGCTCAGATTTAGAAAACGACCCTACCGGATACTACGCAAAAAATGTGGTTTTGGATGGCAGCTCCAGTATACAAGCGGGGGCTACGAAAACCGGCAGCCGTGACGGCGGTCGTATTGAGATTTCTGCACAGGAGAACCTGAATATAGCAGGGACGCTGAACGCAGAAGCCAACAGCAGCGGAACTCGCGGTAGTATTATTCTGCGCTCCAGCTCTATTGAAGTCACCGATTCGGACACCAGCGGTATCAGAAACACCTCGTTGTCATCTGCTATTACAAATGATTCTGATGTAACTCTGATTGCAACAAAAACTGATGATAATAAAAAGGGCAATATAGATATCAACGCCGCTATTGCTGTTGATGCAAAAGACCGTGAGCGAACACTGACCCTGCAAGCCGAGAATGATATTGCGATCAACGCCACGGTCGAAAATGGAAAAAATGATAACGGCAATGATCATGGTGGAGATTTCAACATCACTGTTGATGCTGGCAATACATTCCATGTAGCCACCAGTGGCACTGTCGATACCGGCGGTGGAGATCTGAATGTAAACACCCAAAACCTTGTCAATGCCGGAACCATCGATCTTAAAGGTTACTTTGGCTCTGATACTGGTACTCACAACATTAACATTGGTCGTGATGGTGCAGGGTCAACCAGCACATCCCTGCTGGGCACATTTACAGGTCAGGGTTCTGATTTCACTCTCACCACCGGGGCAGGCAGCGATACATTTGTATTTACTGATGGTACTTACAAACTGTCAGATAATTCATTTTCGTCATCGGTAAACACCGGGAACCTTAACCTGGATATTGCTTCAGAAGTTGACGGCATCGCAATAGGCTCCGCTCAGTATATTCGCAATAGCGATGGCACCTCTTCCATCAGTTTTTCCGTTTCCGGCGGTAAGCTGGAAGGCACAGAGAATGCGGACACCTTTACCCTCTACAATGACGGATCAAACTACTATCTGCAGGAAACTGGAAGTACCAAAAGGTTCTATGTGAAAGATATTGATGGCTTAGGTAGCCAGGATACTCTCACTGAAGATGCCTCCAGTGATTTTGATCAGGCTCTCGTCACAGGCAATAAACAGTTCAGCCTCCATCGATCGGCGGATGGAAATGACAGTAGTGCGGATCTCCGACTTTCCAATATAGACACGGTGACAACGGCCAGCGATGTTGTAAACCAGACTGGCAGCGATCTCGCTGTTCAGGTTTGGAACGGTGACCTCATACTGACAAACGAAAATACAACATTTCAAAACCTGACTGGCTATCAAGGCAACGGCGGTGACAATATCACCGACAGTAACGACAGCAACTGGCAGACCTCAGACACCACCAATAGCGCTACATCCAACGGCGTTCTCTATACCGGTATTGATCGTGTTAACTCTTTGGGCCAGGTATCTTCCAGCTCCACGTTAGATCAAACCGTCAAGTTTCATGGCAGCCGGGATATGGAGTTAAAGGGTATACGCTTTTCAGGGGCTGACACATTTAACGGTGACAGCACAGGAAACCGTGTTGATACAGTAGAAGACCTCACCACAGGCAGCAGCTGGGCAATCAGAAACCCCGGCACAGGCGTGACGAAAGATGGGCAGTTCTTCAATAATATTGATGCTGTAAAAACATCTAACAATGCCCGTGGCAGAAGCGACAGTAGCAGCTGGTCATTGCTCGGAACCAACAAAGCCAAGAGTGATCAGATCACTTTCGAGTTTACTGATAACGACACGACCATCTCCAATGTTGGCCAAGTCATTAACGAAACAGCAGGCAACCTTGAGGTTTCTCTGGAGAGTGACGATTCTCTGAAAGCTGGCAATGTCACGTTTGCAGGTGCGTCCAGCTATCTCGGTCTTACTGGCAATAACGATACAGTTCTGGATAACCGTAACGCAGACTGGGCAATAACAAGTGCTTATCAGGCACGTACAGGGGATGCAGTGAATAATGCCCTGTTGACGTTCTTCAATATTAGCGAAGTTGATACAACTGGAGCCATCACTAACACGGGTGCAGCCCTCAATATTACCCTCGACCAGGTGACAGAAAATGTCCTGATCAAAAACACAATTGATACCGGCAGTATCCTCTTTACCGGTAGCAATAGTTACACGGGAGCAGGTGCGGACAATGTCACTGACAACCTGGGGCGCCAATGGTACCTGCAAGGCAGCAAGAGCCTGAATACCGAAGCGGATGCTTCTGGCTTCAACCTCTCTGCCATTCATCAAATGTCCAATGTGAGTTCTGTTGAAAATGCAACCAATGGGGAACTCGCAGTATCGTTGGAAAGCAATAGTGATATCAAAGCTGGAGATATCCTCTTTACCGATGCTACGTCCTATACTGGTTCCGGTAGCGACAATATTGAGGATAAACGTACTGCAATATCTGACTGGCAGTTAACGGCCGACAACACTGCACACACTGGCACTGGTAACGGCCAACGCAGCTTTACCGGCATTGATTACGTGGCAACCACGGGTGGTATTAGCAACAGCACCAGTTCTGAAAAAGATGTCACGCTTGATCGTGAAAACGGCACCAATAAAGATACAATCAACCTGTTTGGCATCACCTTTGCCGGCAGCCGTCGTTATACAGGTTCAGGCCTTGATAATATTACTGACAATGTGACTGATAACCGAAACCTTGCTTGGGAAGTTGCCGGACCTAAAGCGGTCAGAACCGGCACAGGATCAGACTTAAGGACGTTTTCCGGTATCGATAGTGTTCATACCACAGCAACTGTCAATGGCAGCCTGGGCGATACGCTCTGGAAAGCTGGCAGTGACACCGACTCGCTAACAGGCATAACGACCTATAAGGCAACCAACAGCGACATCAGTTTTACTGGTGTAACAACGATTAACAATGTCGGCACACTGGAAAATGATACTGGTTCCCAGCAAACCGTCACTGTTAACGCTGCCAATAATGGCCTGATTCTTCAGGCCACGACCTTTAATGGTGCCTCAAATTACACCGGCTCCGGCAGCGATATTGTTGACGACAACACCGACAGCACATGGCAGGTGACAGCCACAAACAGCGCCACTCAGGTGAGTGGAAGCCGTGGCTTTACCGGTATAGCCAAAGTCAAAACCGAAGGTGATATTGCCAATCAGGGAGCAGGCCAACAAACTGTTACGCTCAACACAGAAGAGCTGTCGCCTGGCACAACTGTGAATACCCTGAAAGTCGCTGAGATTACTTTTGAGGGTAATGGTGATTACACAGGTTCAGGTACTGATGGTATTCAGGACAACACCTCCAGCCATTGGAATCTGGATGGCGACAAGACAGTTATCCAGAGAGATACTCATCAGAACGATATTAGACAGTTAACAGGCATCACCTCCGTCACGGGTGGTGGCTCTGTTTCTGAAACCTCCACGAATAACTGGGTGAGCACGGGTCAGAATGCTGCCAAAGCGCAGAATGTGACCTTCACCACCGCATCGCAAATCAACACCCAGGGTCGGGTCAGCTCTGAGCTTAGTGGCCAGCAAACTGTAACCGCAAGGGATAACAGCCTTGAGTTAAACGGCGTGAACTTTGTCAATGCGGCTGGCTTTGACGGCGCTGACGGCCGCAATGACAAAGTTGAAGAGAGCAGCACTCAAAACTGGCAGGCCACAGATACCGAAATCATTCGCAACCCCGGAGCCAACCAGCAGACCTTTACCAATATCGGCCGGGTAACAACAGATGGCGATATTGATAACAGCCTGTCTGCCGAACAGACGGTTATCCTGAATCAAGAGACAGTAGACACTAACACGGTTGAAACCCTGAAACTCAATGACGTCCTCTTTGTCGGCACCGGTGATTACACCGGCAATGGCATTGATAATATTGATGACCAAACCAACAGAAACTGGGGAATAAAAGGGGATAACGCAGCATCCCAGATTTATGGACTGAATAATGAGCGACTCTTTACCGGTATTGACAGTGTCACTTCTACAGGGAAAGTGTCCAATATTACCGGCGCCGACCTAACCGTCACCATAGACCGTGCGGCGACAACGCTCTCTGCTCACAATATCCTGTTTAGTCATCTCAGTGGTTATATTGGTGATGCCAACCAGACGGACACCATCAATGGCGCTCTTGGTACCACCTGGTACCTGACCGGCATTAATCGTTTGAACGACACAGCAGCAGACAATGGTTTCCTGTTAAGTCACGTTGATGAAGTAAACGGTGGTATTACGTCCCTTGAACATTCTTCTATCTACAGCAGTGGAGCTGAAGTTGTTATTCGGCCAGACAGCAAACTGAACGTCGGCGATATTCTATTCAGTACGGTGACCAGCTACACCGGTAATGGCAGCGATAACGTCACAGACAATAGAACCGGACAGGACTGGAGTATTATTGATACCGATCCTGATGTAAGTGCTATAGCCATTGGCGCGCGAACTGGTGATGGACTCAATGGGAATAGAACTCTCACCCTTTCCGGTATTGATAGCATTACAACCACAAACAATGCTTCAGGAAAAACAGCGGACAGCGCCTGGTCTGTTAAGGATGGCCTCACAGCCAGCAGTGACGGAATTACCTTTAATTTCCAGCATAGTAATGGTCAAACACCACAAATCAGCAATGTTGGTCTTGTGTCCAATCAGACATCGGCTGGTAAAACAGCCACCATTAACAACGACCAGTCTCTTACAGTTAATGATATTCAGTTTGCAGATGCGACAGGTTATACCGGTCATAGCAGCCAGACTGACATCGTAACCGACAGTACCAATAAAAGCTGGAATCTGGATGACGATCATGATGCCAGCCAGATTGTATCTGATACTGAATCACGGGCCTTCACCAATATTGCACGCGTAAATACCCAGGGGGATATTACCGAAACCGGCACCAATAACTGGGAAAGCACAGGTGACAACTCTGCCAAAGCAGGCTCAGTAGAGTTTGTCGGCACCTCCAAAGTCACTACCGCAGGTCGGGTTTTTTCGAGCGTTAGCACAGCACAAACAGTGACCGTTAATGACGGTGACCTGACACTCAACCAGGTTGCCTATACAGGGGCTACAGGTTTTGATGGTGATAATCTGGGCTCACGCCAGGACACTATCGACGATAACCGTACGACACCCACGGATTGGCAAATCACTGATAACAATGACGCCAGCAGCAATACCCTCACCTTTAATGATATTGATGCAGTTTCTACCGCGGGCAATGCTCGGGGTCGTACGACAGATAGCGCCTGGGCTATTAAAGGAAGTAAAAAGGCCCAAAGTGATGGCATTCTGTTTACCCTGGAAAGCAGCACTCCTGAAATATCCAATGTAGGTGTTGTGTCCAACGAGTTCAGCACCCAGAAAGCTACTCTCAACAGTGACTCTTCCCTTTCTGTCGCCGATCTGACGTTCCTGGATATTTCCGGTTATACCGGTATGGATGGCAATGGCGACAGTCTTGTTGATAACCGTGGCACGGGTTGGACAATCACTGGCGATTACACCGCCCGCTCAGGGGATGCTGCCAGCAATAACCTGATCACTTTCAGCAAAATCAGTGCAGTGCAAAATGCCGGAGCTATTGTCGACAGCCAGAACAGCAACTGGTCAGTCAATATTGATAGCAGTGGTTCTTCTCCTGTTACCACAACAACCGATGGCCATATTACCTTCCGCGGTGCCTCCTCTGTCGATACTGCAGGAAGCCTCACTAATGCTACTGGCAGTGAACAAAGCATCACTCTCAGCCTGATTTCAGGAGCCATCACAACAGCCTTTGATGCTTTGGGTATCAGTTTCAAAAATGCTGGTGACTATATTGGTAACGGTGGCGACAATATTAACGACACCACAAATACAGACTGGGCTATCACCAGCACTGGAGCTGACCAAAAGCTTGATAGCATGAACAGTCGCAGCTTCTCTGGTATAGACAGCGTGGCCAGTACCGGTGCCCTATCTAACGACACAGGCAGCGAGCTTGACATCAGCCTGGGCCAGGCCGTTATCAACGAAAACGGCCTGGACATTACCAAAGAAACTATTTCTACAGGTAGCCTCACCTTCACTGGTAGCCGCAGTTATTCTGGTTCTGGTTTAGATAACATCACTGATACCGTTAGTCGCGTCTGGTATCTGACGGCTGTGAAACATCTCAACACCGAAGCTGATAACAGTGGTTATGACCTGACCGGGATTGACCAATTTACCGGAATCGACACCATCCAGAACCAGGCTGCCGACCTTGATGTCACAGTGGGCATAACTGGTAATGACAATGCATTAACCGCCGGAGATATCCTGTTTAACGGCGCTAACAGCTATGTAGGTTCTGGCACTGATAACGTGAACGATAACCGTACACAAACTCAGGGCTGGAACATTACTGGTGCCAATAGCGCTGATACAGGTCAAGTGGACTTCTCTGGCATTGACAGTGTAACCACAGCGACCAATGCGGCAGGTAGAACAGCTGACAGCGCCTGGTCTGTAACAGATAGCCAGAAAGCCCAAAGTGATGGCATTACCTTCACGTTTACCGACACCGATACTGAAATCACCAATGTCGGCACGGTATCCAACGCAACCGGTGATGGCCTTGATGTTGAGCTGAAAGCTGATAGCAGCCTGCAGCTGGCCGATATCAACTTTGCCGATGCGACAGACTATCAAGGGCACGAGAAAACAGCTCCTACAGATAAGGGCGATAAGGTTTCCGACAAGCGTAATCAAAAATGGATTGTCACCGGAGATAACGCTCTGGACAGTGGCAATCTGAGCTTCACCGAGGTTGATGCCGTTGACACATCGGCGGAAATCGACAGCAAGATAGGCGAAGCCTGGGTAGTCACTGAAGAAAACAACAAGGCTATTGCGACCAGTAACAACATTGCCTTTACCGGTATCAACCAGGTGAACCTTGTAGGCGCCCTCACCAACAGCACTGGTACTTTCAAAGATGTCATCATTAAGCGCACCACCAACGCTCTGGAGTTAATGGGAATTTCCTTTGGCGGCGCAAACCATTATGCCGGTCATCAAGCAACTACCGGCGGCGATACCATCACCGATGAAAACAACAGCAGCTGGCGCCTTGATGGTGACCGCACAGCCACACAGCTGGGCGCGAACAGGCAATTTGTGAATATTGCGGAAGTGGATACAACAGGCGCAGTCAGCAATGGTACAAACAGCGGCCAAAACGTCACATTAAAAGACGACCAGTTAAGTGTTGGCAATATCACGTTTGACGGCAGTACTGATTATGCAGGACGTGCCGGAGATGGTGACCATGTTATTGATGAGACCACCGGAACTGGCAACTGGCTGGCCAAGGGCAGCGGTGAGACGCATTTTGATACTCACCAGCTGACCAATATCGAGAGCGTGAACACCTCCCGCGGAGTCACCAACGACACTGGCACTCCAGCAACCGAGACTGTTGAACTGGACGACGACAGTCTGAAAGTTGCCGGAATCGATTACCAAGGCACGACGTCTTACACCGGTGCCGGTGACCATATTGAAGATAATACAACCGAAACCACTGACTGGCAGGCAACCGGAGCTCATGCTGTCAGCAAAGAGAGGGCTGGAAAAGCGGCCTATAGCCTGACTGGCATTAACTCTGTTCAGTCTGACAAAGGCATTGCCAATAAAACCGGCAGCAGCCAGGCTATAACACTGGACGACGACAGCCTGACAGTTGCCGGAGTGGACTTCCAGGGCACCAACACCAGCTATTCCGGTGATACTGCAGGCGATATTCTGACCGACAGTACTGGTGGTAGTGACAGCTGGTCTGTGGATAGCGAACGTACTGTCAGCAAGAACGGCCAGAGCCTTTCCGGCATCAAACATCTGAAAACCGGTAAGAACATTGCCGAAGTCAGCACCAGTGACTGGGATGTGACTGATACCGGTATTGCTTACGGACAAACTCACCAGCTCACCGTGGAAGGCAGCAGCGAGATTACAACCACTGGCCTAGTCAGCAATAACAGTCAGAGTGGCCAGAGCGTGACACTGGAAGACACCCAGTTGACCGTGGCGGGCATGGTGTTTAAGGGCAGCACTGATTACACCGGTCGTTCAGGGAATGGCGATATTATCGATGACCAGACCAACGGCACCGGAAACTGGTTAGCCAAAGGGACTGGTGAAGCCCACAAGGGCAACCACGAACTACGCAATATTGAGACCCTGAAAACCGATAATGGTGTTACCAACGATACAGGCAGCACTCAAACGACCACTCTGCATGATGATCGCATCCATCTGGCAGGTGTCGATTACCAAGGTTCACAGGACTATACCGGTGCCGATGACATAATCATCGACAGCACATCTGACAACCTTGCCTGGCAGGTTCAGGTAGACGATGCCACTGCGAACACTTTGAAAGCTTCCAAAAATGGCTATGATCTGAAGAATATTGCCGAGGTAAGAACGGACAATGCCCTGCAAAATGCTACAGGAAGTTCTAAAGAAGTCACTCTGAGCGACAACACTCTCACTGTTGCCAGCACGGCTGACAGTATCGCCTTTGAAGACGTAACCACCTACACCGGTGACAGCGATCATGTCACAGACAACACCAGTGGCAGCGATCTTTGGCAAGTGAAAGGTTCTGGCAACACCAGCAAAGGCAAGTACACACTGAATAGCATTGCCGAGATAGCTACTTCAAAAGGCATTCAAAATAGCAGCGATGCCAATCAAGTTGTTACCCAGGCTCGCGACAACCTCACTGTTGGCGATATTGAATACCAGGGAGCAACAGCCTACACCGGACACAGCAATAAAACCGATGTCGTTAACTCTGACAGGGACAACTGGCAGCTGTCTGGGAATGTGAATACTGCCTCCACCACTAACAGCTCAAATCAGACAGTCACTTTTCATGATATTGGTACAGTAAACACTGCCGGAAACGGTGCTCTTACTGGTTCTGAAGCTAATGAAACGTTTACGATCACCGGTACCAACAGCGTCAATACGCAGGGTATGACCTTTAACGGTGTCACGTCATTGGACGCTGGCGAAAACGCCACTAACAGCGACACAGACACCCTGAAAGGCTCTGGCGAAACCTGGACATTGACCGAACAAACCAATGAAGTCGGTGCCGCCGGTATTACTGCCAGCAATGTTGAACAGGTTACTGACACCGGTACAGCCAGTGCCCGCGGCAAAGTTGTTGGCACCTCCGGGGATGATGAGTTTGATCTTAACGAAAACCAGTCGCCAAACTCCTTGATTGCCAACGGCATTCTGTTTACCGGTATCGACGATCTGGATGGCAATGGTTCCCTGGACAAGGACATAGTCTCCAGCGATAACGCCGTCTGGAAACTTCTGGAAGATGCCAAGGCTATTCTGACCAATGGCATTACCATTACCAATATCAACTCTATTCAGGATGGCGGTGAAGGTACTGTTGAGGGAAGTGACGGCATTGACACCTTTACCCTGACAGGTGCTGACAGCTTTGATGCGAAAGACATCAGTTTCAGCGGTATCAGCACGATCGTGGGCCAAGGGGACGATATAGCTGAAGCGGGCAGTAATGCCACCATTGATTGGCAGCTGACCGGAGGAAATAAAGCCTTCTCCGTTGGTTCCATGAACTTCAGCGGTATTGCCAGAGTTGAAGACAATAACCGGGGGCAGCTGACGGGCACAGCCGAAACAGACACCTTCAACATTACCGGAACAGATGAACTCTCTGCTTACGGTATGGGTATCACGGGTATTCGCATGATTCTTGCTGGTGATGGTGCTGACCAACTACTGGGTAACAGTCTGTCCTGGACACTGGGTGACAGTGCTGATAACGAAGTTATGGTGTCTAATATGACATTCCTCAATATCGAAGGGGCAACGGATCAGAGCGGCAATGGCTCCTTCACCGGCAGCGCCCGAGATGACCTGATTCAATGGCAGGGTGGTGGAGAACTGGACAGTCGTGGCGTTAACTTCTCAGGTGTTACCAGCATTGATGGTGGCGATGGCAACGACACAGTTTATGTTGACGGTGAGGTTAACTCTCTGGTCACCTTGACCGGTGGCACCGGCTCCGAAGATTTACTGGTCAATCGCACCCCCATTGATGGCAACGCTTTGGGTTGGGATCTGCAGCTGACAACATCAAGCCTAGGTGGCAAGAACTTCACAGGTTTTGAGCGTTTGAGCCATGAGTTGGATACCATCACCTTGAATACCAATTCAACCATTTCTCTGTCAGCTAATGAAATTCGTACTGAGAACTCCCTGAACACATCCATTGAGACAGGAGCTGTACCTCAGTTTGCCAAAATGACCCTGAGCACCTCCGGAGGAGTCAACGGTTTTGCCAAAACGGATGTGATTGATTCCAACTCTACTGGTGCAGTCAATATCACTGCAGGCAACACCCTCACAGTTGATGACATTATCAGTGGTGGAGATGTTGCTGTTGAGGTGACCAATGGTGACCTACTCATCAATGGCCTGGTGTCTGCAGGTGGTAGCGGTCAGGTTGATCTCAACAGTGTCAATGGCAGCTTGTTAGCTGATGGAGATGGTGTGCACATCCAGGCTCGCGATATCAGTTTGTCTGCAGGTCAAACGGTTGGCTCGCAGGAACTGCAATTCCTGATTGACACAGAAGTTGGAGGCACTGTGGACATTGTTGCAAACCAGTATGTCTCTCCCCTGTTTACCGATGCTGAGGCCAAAGTAAGCACCATTGGTGAACGGTTGTTGTCTGTTTCTGAAGCTGTTGCCCTCTCAGGGTTCCGCAGCTCTTCTCAGCAACTGGTGAATCAACTGGGTAATGTTGATCCTGCCATCTTCACTGAAATCAGTAGTTTCAGTGTGGCGGAAAACAGTGCAGGTGATCCACAGGCAGGTGACTTTATGCTGGTTCAAAACGGCAACGCCACAATCGAAGGGCTGCCCATTGAAGCAACTGCAGGTGGTGACGGCATCAATGGTAATGATTGCGCAACTCCAGAAGAATCTGGCGGCTGCTCTGGAGAATAATCTTAGGGCACACACGAAAAAGCCGCTTGTTTTAACAAGCGGCTTTTTTATTGGATCTTTGTTTTATTAGAGCATGGTTACATGCCAATAGAACCAACTGAAACTACAAAGAATAAGGAACGGTCTTATCTTCCTGAGGTTGAGTGTTATATGCAGATATCCCATGCTTCTGATACTCGGCAATAGCTACAGTGATATTGTCTTTCCCACCCTGAGCATTCGATTCATCAATAAATCGATAACAGCATTCTAATGCCGGGCGATGAGTCGCCATTACAAACTCGATATCGCTATTGCTAAAGTATTCAGTCATACCATCAGAGCAAAGCAGTAATAAACAGTCATTCTGCAAACTGAATTCTGAAATCATGGGTTCAACTTTATGATGAACACCTACCGCCTTTGTTAATTGATTGCGAACCTTGCTGGTTCTGGCATTTTCTTCGGTTAAAGAGCCGTTATCAATCATCTGCTGCACAACAGAATGATCGCGAGTTAATTGGGTAAGACCGTTCTGCATGGTCCACATATATGCCCGGGAATCGCCAACATGGCCAACAATCAACGTGGACTCCCACATAATGGCAACAACAACCGTCGTTCCCATTTGTCGAAACAGGGGCTGGGCTGTTTTGCAATCCAGAATGGTCTGGTTAGCATCGTTAATAGCCTGAAGAAGCTCTGATTTGAGAATCAGTGGTTTCTGATGGGGAGTACAGGTTGAAAATGTTCTGTTTTGAACGAAGTGTAAGCGTTGGGAGATTTTCTCTATCGCCAACCGACTCGCGGTTGCACCACCGTGATACCCACCCATACCATCAGCAACAATAATAAATGAGAACGGAGCATTATTGTCACCACTAAAATAAATGGCATCTTCGTTTTCATCGCGCTTGCGCCCGATATCACTCTTACCGTCAATGGCTATACGCATTTGTAATTATTCTTGTGTCCATACAACAACCACATCTTACCCTTCACAGAATAAAAAACCTATTGATAATGCAACAGATAACTTTCTATTGATCAAAAGAAACGAAAAGCAAGAAAAGGGGATTAGGGGGTGTTCTCAACCAAGCATCGAACTCAGCATTGCTGAATATATAAAATGCGAAAAGTTATTCATCGAATGCTTCCTCCAGATGCTGCAAAAGCAATATGGCAGTTATTCAAATAAACTCCGCGACTCAACAGACAGAGATTACAGTTTTCCTTTTAATACAGATTTTTAAGATCTTTTTTTACCACTGCATTCACTATCGGTGCAGACAGCTTACCAAGAACCCCAGAACCGTTCATATGTTCAGCAATCACCTTTGAGAATGGCGTTAAAGATGTTTTCTTACAATGGGTAGTTGGTTCCCACATCCTGGCATTCAGTAGAGCTTCTTCGTAATAGATCGCCCAGTGTTTCACAGATAATTCTATGGCCACCTTCGGCAGTTTCCCGCGAATGCAGAGTAACTCAAGCCTCTGCCTTGACAGCGTTAACCGTGCAGTAGCAAACACTTGCAGAACCCACGGCTGCCCCGGAACAAGAAAAGCCAGACCAACGTTTGCGTTATCAAGAATATTCGTGAGGCTTATCGCTACTTTATTACCGGGCCGCTCAGGTAAAAGTAGTGTTTTTTCATCCAAAACCTGTACAAATCCTGCGGGGTCTCCACGGGGAGATAACTCTGTTTCGCCATTTCTGTTCTGAGTGCGCAGTAACAGCCAGGGCGATAATCGAATACAGTCCAAAGCCATACATGAAAGTGTTTTACCATTACAGGGCTTTTCAATGTTTAAGTGATGATTCCCGTGTTCCCAGAAGTTGGCCCGAGCCATCGCTCTCGAGCAATGAAAATAGGCTGCAGTCACTTTGAACTGAATGCCTTCACGACTTAGCACAGCATAACCATTAACTCGCAACCCATGACCAATACCTGATACAAGAAAATAAAGACTCCCCTGAATATTCTGCAAATCCCTTGTTTCACGGGTTCCGTGAGGTAAGGTGAAAATCAACTCCTGATTTTCTGCTACTTTAAGGGACTCCTCACAATCCAGAAAATGAAATCCCAGAGAGTCATCAACGAAGCTCAAAACGGCCAAACTTGATTGCCGAATAAACTCCTGACAGTAATTATCAAGTTCTGGAAGTACTCGTTTGTACAACATAGCTGGAGGAGAAGGAATAACTCTTCTCAACATTTCCAGGTTGCTAATAGTCGACTCTTCTGACATTGTCTTTTCACTCTTTTGTAGACGACAATGATAAAGTTCTTCACTACTGAAATGTATGTCCGTTTGTTGCAAAAACAGGGCTTTTCGTTTCAAAAGGGATAATAAATGAGTCAGATTTTCCCCATTACCAATCACCTTCATACGGTTTCTGCCATAGCTGTACTGGACCTTGCTAATGAGCTGGTTGAAGCAAAGGTTCTCTCCGAAGCAGGCTTCAGAGAAAGATTCCCTGATATTCACCATTTAAAACTACAGCTCCAGCAACAATCAGGTTTGGTCATTGAGGAGATGCGCCTTCCTGAATCTGAACTCATCCGGTTATGGCAGATACTGGAACAACATCCAGCAGCCTCTTATATGGGTTTAAAAATTGGTCAGAAAGTTAATCTTCAGGCCAAAGGTATCCTGGCTAACTGGATTTCCCAGTGCGATACGCTGGCTCACGCCTTTCACACATTTCAGGCTTATATAGAGCTTTTGAACCCTTCGGAATACTGGACACTGGAAGACCTGGGACAGACGTTACGCCTTAGTTTCAGGTTTCAAGACAGTCATTACCCCGCTCCCGCAGTCGAGCGTAGCATAGCCGCCTTAATGGCCTGGGCGGAGTTCTTGTGTGGACAAAAAATCAAAGTGATTCGTGCCGGGTTTCGTCATCAACAACCAGTCGATCAAACCCTGCATCAGATTCTTTTTGGCCCTGACCTCACCTTTTCCAATAACGATAACTTCATTGAATTTAAAGCTGAGATCTTCAACCAGCCTATTCAGACTTCCAATACTTACTTACAAGATATATTGCGAAACAAAGCAACAGAGTTTCTCTCGCACTGCCAAAGAAACACCAGCTATAAAGTCCGGAAACTGATTGAAAGTGATACCGTGCATTACAGCCGCATTGAAACAATATGTCAGCGACTTTACATGAGTCGATCAAAACTATACCGACAACTCAAAGATGAAGGTACGTCTTACAGAGATATTCTCGATTCTGTTAGAAAAAGCGCAGCAGTCAAATACAAAGAGGCTGGAATAAGTGATAACACTATCGCTATTAATCTTGGTTTTCAGGATGCAGCCAGTTATTACAAAGCTCGTAAGCGCTGGCTGGCCGTGCGAAGCCATGATAGCCCCCCCTAACCAAAAAGCCTATCTGCCCACTTAACTTTTGCTGCATGCGGGCATTACGGCTTATCTGATGGTCTGTATCTCATAATTTCCAGGAAACCTGGGTAGATACCTCTCACCAATACAACAAACATATTGTTTTTTGATCTTGATACAACTTATATACTGTTTATACTAAAATATACAGCCAATATGTTGTATTTGTTCTGAGGGAGGTTTTATTGGTGAAATCTTTATGGGAGTTACCCGGAGCTCTTCAGGAGCGACGTAAAGCCTTGGGGTTAAACCAAAAGGATATGTTGATGAAAATCGGCATGACTCAGCAGCAGTATCAACGCATAGAAAAGGGAGGAGACACCCGTCTTTCGACGCTTTTACGGATACTTGAAGGTATGGACCTGGAATTCATGCTGATACCTAAGGATCAAGTGAAAAGAGTGACAAATGCAATGGAACTTCCTGAGCGAGCAGAGACTGGCAGAGATGAAGAGAAAGATAAGTCTTCCAGCTGGTCATCAGTTTTTAAAGGAATGGAGGATGAGTGATGGCGCGGCGCAAGATTAAACATGCATTGCATGAAACTGTAGAAGCGCTTTCACTCACCCTGCATGGTCAGCAAGTGGGTATTCTTACTCATTATTCAGGTGGCAAGAATATCCTTTCGTTTGACCCTGAATATATGGCTCTGCCTGATGATGATCGACCAACGTACACGTTGAGTCAGAAGGTTAACGCTGATTATTTAAAAAAAAATCCAATACATAATCAGCGATTAGCACCGGTGCTTTCCAATTTACTCCCGGAGGGAGCCTTGAGGGAGTGGATGGCATCCAGCTTGAAAATACACCAGGATCACGAGTTTCCACTGTTAGCCTGGACGGGAGGCAACTTGCCGGGAGCACTTGTTGCGGAGCCTGTTGCGTTAGGAGCACTGCCAGCCTGGGCTCTAACCGCCCGTGATCAGGTTGAACCTGTACACATTGATGTCAGGAATAGTGCACAGAAATTTTCATTGGCTGGTGTTCAGATGAAGTTTTCATCCCGTCAGCAGGATGGTCGTTTTCATATTGCTCTTAATGAGGCTGGTCACGCCAATGATGGCTGGATTATCAAAACGCCATCAACGATTCATCGCCATGTGCCAGAGAATGAATATACGGCCATGCGTCTGGCAGAAGCTATAGGGGTTGATATTCCAGAGGTGCAGCTAACCGCCTTAAACCTTTTGGATAATCTACCTGATATTCAGCCAGGGCGATTGCATCAATCTAGTACGATAGAGCAAAGAAGCATTTCCAAATGCTCATGGTTCCAGCCTGCTATTTTCCGGTGCCTCTTAATGCTTTTATTGCCTTTGTTTTTCTTGATCGTATTCAATGCTATACGCCTGAGAATCGATAGGTTCTCAGCACTATTTCCCGCTTTAGCCTGGCAAGCATCTTCGGAGAACGAAACATCCAGTACCCAGTGCAGGTTAT
>NZ_CAMZOG010000054.1 GCF_947331445.1 Parendozoicomonas sp. Alg238-R29
CTTTCGGTGGTGCTGTCGGTGATCCACACGCGCGCATCGGTGTTGTCGTCGTTGGCATCACCCGGTTCGCCGTCACCTAAAAACCTTGTGACATTATCTCGACTAATAAAAGGTGTGGAAAATGAAATATCACTAGTAGCTGGGGTTGTTTCAAATCCAGCTTCAGGCTGAGCCAACATACCGCTCAACTCAACGATGGGCTGCCTATCAAATCCTATATTGTCAGCTGTTTCTTCGGTTACAGTTTCACCCGCCTCTGTAGCCGGAAGCTTTTCCAATTCCTCTGCTGTGAGGTCTGTTTCTTCTCCAGCCTGTGAAGCTGGGAGAACCAAATCAGGATCTACGCCATCTGCCAGAGCTTGCTGAATTCGCTCAATATCAAGATCTTCTGAAGAAGCCTCAACAAACTGGGCAACCGCATTCAGGGAAAGCAAAACCTCTTGGTTATTGCTCAGCTCCAAGCTGTGTCGATTGGTCAGCTGTATCGCGACGGCACCATTTGAGCCAGCTTGGATAATTTCATCCCGATGAACAGCATCGCCTACCTTTAGCGCCCTCTGCTCGCCATCTGGAGAAATTGCAATCACATTACCTGTAGCTAATGTAACTTTACCCACAACTACTTCGATGATGCTGTCCATTCCGTCAAATCCCGTTTCTGCGCGGTAACCTTCCAGGGTTATCCGTTATTTAAAGTTTTTGGCTTTAATTCTATTAATGCCGGCTTAACGCTCAGAGAACGCTAGCTGTTTCGCCCGTAATACGGGTTTTAGCAAATAATCTAATAATGATTTTTTACCCGTCAGGATGTCGACCGTGGTCACCATCCCGGCGAGTATTGGGCGACTTTGCTCAAGTTCGCCCAGATAACTTTTTTTGGTTTTTATTCGCGCAATATAAAAGCTCTCACCCTCTTCATCTGAAATGGTGTCTGCACTGATATGGGTGAGCTCACCATCAATACCACCATAAATTGTGAAGTCGTAAGCGGTAAAACGTACGGTTGCTTTCTGACCAGGATGAAGAAACGCAATATCTTCCGGCCGGATACGAGCTTCTACTTCAAGGGTGTCGTCTACCGGAATAAGTTCCATCATGCTCATACCGGGCTGAACCACACCACCTTCAGTATTCACAAGAATCTGCTTTACTACCCCTTTCATAGGAGCCCTAACGCGCGTTCTTTCTACCTGATCCGCAACTGCAACATCTTTGGCTGATAACTCTTGTAGTTGAGCCAACACCTCATTCATCTCAGCTCTGGCCTTATTGCTGAATGCAAATTCAACCTCACGAATTCTCTGTCGCGTTTCCTGTTGCTGAGCCTGAATGCGCTCAAAGGCTTCTATGGCTATCTGTTTTTCACCTTGGGTATCACTCACTTGCCTTTCGAGCCTGAGAACTTCAACTCGTGATACAGCGCCCTCAACTTCTAACTCTTTGGAGAGCTTGAACTCTTCATCCAACAATAGACGTCGACGCTCCAATAATCTTTTTTGAGCGCCAGTTTCTTCCAGTTGCTGCTGCTGTTGGTTTAATTGCTGTTCAATAACTCCCAATGTACTGGCCAATTCCAGTTGGCGACTAGCAAACAACTCCAGCTCCCGTTGTGCCAGTTCAGGTACATTATCCAACAGCGTTTTTGGCATAACCGGCTCAACACCTTCAATCTCTGCCTTCAGGCGTACCATTTTGGCTTCAAGAGCAAACTGATTGGCAAACTGCCCTTCTCTTGCAGCTGCAAACCGGGTGTCATCCATAATCAATAACACCTGCCCCTGCTCAACCAGATCTCCCTCATCAACAAGAATGTCTTTGACTATGCCGCCTTCCAGATTCTGTACATCCTGAACTTGACTGGATGGAATAACCTTGCCCATCCCTCTGGTGATTTCATCAATCTCGCACCAGGCAGCCCAAACAATAAACAACACAATTGAGAGAAGGGTCAGGTATGTTAGAGGGCGGCTGCCACGGGAAATAGAAGCAATTTCCTCGGAGGTAGCCGCATGCCAGGAATCATTTTGCCGGCTGATTGTCATATCAGTTCACAACCTCCGCTCTTTTCTTTGAAGCAGGAGGTTTTTCTGGAAGGGCAGACATGCGCGCAAGCATATCCCGGGCTGGGCCTTGCGCTTTTATCTCTCCTTGATCAAAAACAATAATGCTATCCATAGCAACCAGCAGATTCATTTTGTGAGTCACAAGAACCACCGTAATACCATGAAGCTGTTTCAGTAATTGAAGGAAACGAGCTTCGGCCTGACTATCCATTGCGCTGGTTGGTTCATCCATAAGCAATACATCGGGGCGAGTGACCAGTGCCCGCGCCAACCCAACAGCTTGAGCCTGCCCACCCGACAGATTGCGACCACCTTCACCAACCTGAAAGTCAAGCCCGGCACTACCAACCTGCACAATTCCTGCCAACCCGGATTTTTCCAAGGCCTCCAAAATGTCACTGTCGCTTAAACCTGAACGCCCCATAGTAATGTTTTCACGCAAAGAAGTGTTAAACAGTTCACTTTTTTGGGGTACATAGCCTATACGTTTGCGCAACCACTCCGGATTCAGTTGCCTTAAGTCGATATTGTTGAGCGAAACATGACCTTCACCAGCTTCCTGAAGTCCCGAAAGCAACTGCAAAAAAGTCGTCTTCCCTGACCCCATTCGTCCTAAAACTGCCAATTTTTGTCCTGAAGGTATTTCAAGGCTTATGTTTTTGATAAGTGTTGGGCTTTCTGGATAAGCAAAAGAAACATTATTCACAAGCCAACTACCAACAAATTCTTCCGGTTCCAAAAGTTGTCGGCCAGCAGGATACTCTTGGGGTAAGCTCATAATTGCACCGGCATGACCCATAGCCTGTACGGCTTTTTCATACTGGTTTAATAAACTGATAACCTGAGAAACCGGAGCGCCACATCGTCCAGAGATCATCATCATAGCAATCAAGCCACCCATGGATAAATCACCACTGCTGATCAAATACACACCGAAGATCACTAGCGCAATAGTATTCAATTGAAGAAAAAATGTGGCCGACTGGGTTGAGGCTGCCTGCAACTTACGGATCGTGAGGCTGGAATCCGCTACCTCCCTGTTTAAATCACTCCAGCGCTGTTGATTCTGTTGCTCAACATTGCATGACTTTATAGAAACCAAACCGATTAATAGCTCCATTAAAAAGTTCTGTCGCCGGGAAGAAGCCTCCTGCTGATGAGCAATCACAGTTTGAAGAGGCCGGTTTAATACCCATGCAACAAGCAGTGATAAGGCAATGCAGGTCACAGGAATCATAACCATCCAGCCACCAATCCAGGCCACAAGCCCCAGAAAAAGAACAACAAAAGGAAGGTCGATAAACGCCATAACAGACGTTGAAGTGATAAAAGTACGGATACTGTCGAACTCGGCAAGGCTGTTCATCAGCGTTCCCGTACTTCCAGGCCGAGCTGAAAGCTTTAATCCAAGTAGTCTATCAATTAAGCGGGAAGAGAGAGTGAGATCAATCTGTCGACCAGCAAGGTCAACATAACGAGTACGTAGAAGACGGATAACAAACTCAAGAGTGAAGGCCAGAACGACACCAGCCGCCAGCATCCACAAAGTTTCGTAGGCCTGATTGGGTACAACACGGTCGTACACATTCATCACAAAAAGCGGGGACACCAAAGCGAACAGGTTGACTAGAAAACTAGCAACCAACACATCCCGATAAACACGCCAATAGGGAATAACAGCCTGCCAAAACCAGGAATATGATGACTTTCCCATCGACGCAGACATGCCACTACTTTCAGGCATAAATCCCCTCACCTATTGTATTTTTTGCATCCGCTTTATTTAACGCTTAACTATTATTTACTCTCACATTGGGTAACTGTATTTGATAGCAATGTGAACTACAACACACTCCAATCACTACAAGACTACTGACTTTTACATTATAGTGAGCAAATAGTAAGGACGCTCTTGCTTTAAAAAAGACTACCAGATATCTGTCGCTTAAGACTGACAAAACCTGACCATTTACTCCGCTCTTACTAGCACAGTAAGCTGATACCCAACCCCTCTGGCAGCTTTTATAAATTCAACTTCTGAATACTCTGCTTTCAGCTTCTTTCTCAATCGACTGACGATCGCTTCAAGTCGCCGCTCGTCATAATTTATATAATCCTGCCCCAAAGCCTCAGACAAAGTTCGCCTTGAAACTGGCTGAAGCCCTTCCCTGACCAAAACCTTTAGAACAGTTCCTTCGGCCGCAGTTAATCCAACAGCCTGCCCATTTGGAAGAATGAGCTGGCGACCTGACTGTTTCAGAACAGTACTTTTTTCGAAGCTGTCAGGTGGTACATTTAACTCTCGTTCAGCACTAATACGACGACGGATGCTCTCCATCACCGCATTGAGTTCCGATACATTCACCGGTTTTGTTAGATAAACATCTGCACCACGCTCAAAACCCTCAATACGATCAGACAATGCCCCCCGAGCTGTTAACATTACAACCCCGAGGCCTGGCATGCCTTTTAGCTTTTCTGCAACCGACAAGCCATCTTCATCTGGCAAGCCAAGATCGAGAACTAACATATCCAGGGGAGGCTTGTTATCCAGAAACCTCCAAAAATTGCCAGCATCCGAAAATGAAGAAACACTATGCCCGTGATGGGTGAGCAGGAATTCAAGTTCGAAGCGCAAATCTTGGTTGTCTTCAACAACAGCGATATTCATTCCCTATTCCCTCCAGAGACACTTTTAAAAAACTCACATCGAAAACAAGCGCCACCCAACCGGGATTCCAAACACTGGAGGCGTCCTTCGTGGCGCTGCACAACCTGCTGGGAAATATACAAACCAAGCCCAAGACCTGGCTTGCCACTATGTTCACCAGCCCGAAAAAACTTCTCAAAAACCTTCTCACGCTGCTCTTTAGGAATACCTTGCCCCTGATCTTCTACCTGCCAGAAAATCTTCCCAGGTTTGCTACCGGTAGATACAAAAATCTTTTTATCGCCCGAGTACTTCAAAGCGTTTTCAACCAGATTAAAAAAAGTCAGCTTTAAAGCGGCTTTGTTACCCTTAATGGACAACCCGTTTTCAGGGTTGCCCAGTTCGATGCGACCTCTCTGGTCAACAGGAAATTCACTGATAACTTTTTTACTGATTTCAGTTAAATCAACAACATCGTCCGGTTGCCAGATTCCCCCATTTATATCGTCTTTTTTAAGCCCTAATTCCAGAAGTGTTGCCATACGCTTTACAGCACTCTGTATTCGGCTGTAACGAGTTAGCCGGAACTCATCTGGCTCACCATCTAAGACACGTAGCGACTGTACCGACATATCAACCACTGCAAGTGGTGTTCTAATTTCATGGGTAATCATGGATAGAAAACGAGACTGTTCTTCACGAATCTCTCTTTCTCTTTCTACCTCAGCATTGACTCTGTCAGCATTTTCCAGTGCCCATTTTCGCTCTTGTAGTAAATCCTTCACTCTAAACAACAGCGCCACTTGAAGAATACCAATCTGCAGAACACCGGCCTGTGTCTGCCCAAAAATGCTGAATAGGGATGGTGGGAGCCACCCTCCGACAAAAAGCTGGTTGGGTATTAAGAACAAAGCATGAGGAAGAAAAGCAATACCCAAAAGCTTTTGACTGCCTGTCTGTCCATTACAAATCAGCCTCCAGACTGGAATCAGAGTCAGTACTGTGACTGTTATCCCCAGCGGGGTCATAACCTCAGTAACATAACTGTATGCATTCCCACCAACCACTCCACTAACAATCTGAGCAATAGCAACGATGAACAATGCGTAATATAGATAACACAGCCACCAGTCTTTCTTTTTATCCACAAATAGTTGTAAGAAAAAGAGGTACGCAAACAACCAGCTGAAACCAAGACTGATACTTAATGGTCTGGCAGTAAGATATTGCCATCCACTCCAGTAAAAACTGGAAATAATGCCAGCGCCTTCCAGCAATCCAAAAAAACCAAAGCCAATATATCCAGCAAAAAGCCCGTATAACCCAACCTTTGTTATCCACCAGCAAACACAGTTAAAGACGAAAACAAAAACCATTGCGCCAATGATAAGCCCTATACGAAAACTGTTTTTTTCACTTTTCTGCAAAAACGTATCTGGTGCCATAAACACCGGTAGCATTGCCAGAGTTGTTGCAGTTTCTACGCGCATATAAAGAGAAGAAGTTCCAGAGGGAATATCCAACAGTGTTTGAAGCGCATCAGGAACTACATATCCGGAGTTGCCATAATCACGGCGCCCAATGCTTTTGTTTATCAGGATCTTTCCATCCTGCTCTAACCAGAGCTCAACGGAATCAAGGTAACTGGGATTTACTTTTAAAACCCACTCAGATCGGGCATGCTGCTTACGAACAATGGGTAAACGGAACCATACCGTTTCTCGGGTATATCCGAGAGCAGGGTAAGCATCTATGTTTTGGAAGTAATCATTTGCCTTTCGAATGTCATCAATTTTGAGCAAGCTTTGAGGATCTCTCAAAAGCTGAATCCGATCCTTAGCCGGATACTCAAACTGATCCCCAAGTTCAACAACCTGGTTTACATTACTTTGCGCAAAAGCCGTACTGGTACAAACAAGAAACACCCAGAATTTCAGGGTATATAACAGACCTTTCAGGCCATTACCACTCATACTCTTCCCATAGGGTTTTTATTTATTCGAGGGATAGTGTGGAATTATCGATTAATTATCAACTTTCATTTCATCTTCAACCACGCCAGCGCCACAGAAAGGGCATCGCCCTTTGCCGTATGTCGATCAAAAACAGGAACCCCAAGTTCTGTGCAGATTGTTTCAAACCTAAGATCCGTAACGCCTTCCGGATTTTTGTTTAAAACCCATCGATAATAGGCATGCGATAATTCCAAAGCCAGATTGGGAAATTTAAATCCATAATATTTTTTGCAATATCGATTAATAATCAACTGATCAAATCGAATATTAAACCCCAACAATGGCCGCCTTCCTAAAAATTTCAACAACTCACCTAACGCACGCTCAGGATCCATTGCACTTTCAAGATCTTTACTTCTAATTTGGTGTATGGGAACCGAATCTGGATCCAGCCGTCCAAAGGGTTTTACTTTTATAACCAGCGACTCACCGGGAAATACCTTTCCTTGCCTGACAGGTACTGCTGCGATTTCAAGAATCTCCGCCGTTTCTGTATCAAGACTGCTTGTTTCAAGATCAAGACTGACATATTCCTGAACGCCCAATGGTGGGAACAACTCTGAAAATATCGCCTTGTTGCGAGCCTGCATACCATACCAGCGATATCGCAAACCGTCGGGGATCAATGCGTCCACTATCAACTACCCTCCCAGGTGAAAATGATGCTGAAGGTATTGGTGGAATTTCTTTACCGTATGCAGACAGTGACGAAGCATATCTCTGCGCCGGTAATCCAGCTTCTCAAGATCAAGCTCATTACCATCGCAAATACCCGCAACCTGCTGCTCAAGTCGCAAGCGGTTTAATACTAAAAACGCTTCTTCCAACCGGGACGCAAGATCTGCATCTATCTGTCCATTTTCTTTCAAAGCAGCAACACGTTCAATGGTTGATAACTCAGAAATCCGACCCTCCAGAGCAAGAGTTCGAACACCATGAACAAGGGGAAAGATGCCCGCCTTTTTAATATCCATACGGTGATCCTTCCCTTCCTTAATACGGCCGAAAAAGGTAAGTCGAGTATCAAACTGAAGTGCGGGAGCTACAAATGTTGCAAGGAAAGATTCACGGTGCCCAAGGGTTTTGTGCAAGCCTTCTCGAAACTCATCAAGCAGTCTTGTATTGCCTGCCACAGTCCGGGCATCGACCATCATGGCCATTTCCATCATATGTTCAGGTGAAGCATTATCTATCCAGCCTATAATCCGTTGTTGCCACTGGGATTGTGTTATTACCCAGTGGGGGTTACAGACCATCACTTCACCCTTACACCTTGGCCAGCCGCAGGCGATCAATAATTCAGTAAAACTTTCCAGAAGACTTTGAGGAGGTAATACACAACCATCAGCAACAATCAGTGCATTATCCTGATCGGTCTTTATAACTTGCTCACCACGCCCCTCACTCCCCAGAGAAAGCAAAGCGATTTGGTTATGAAGCTCTTCAGGGAAATGCAGTTCGAAAAGTCGTTTCAATAACTGGTCGTTAAGAGTCGATACCAGCTTCATGACAAAACCGGTTCGCACACCGTTGCTAAACAAACTGCGAGCCTGCTGCTCAATTTCCGGAGATAAGTGAATTAACTCAGCAATATGACTTGCTCTGGCAATACGCATAGCCAGAAGGTGCGAATGATTGGATGCCAAGGCCAGAATACGGGTTAGATCAAGAAAACCAACCAGTTCATCTTCCATAAATACAGCAACTCGCTCAATACGCCTCTGGGTCATGACCAGCAGTGCATCAAACAAATACTCACCTATGGAGATCTTGACCAGAGGCGCAACAGCCACTCTTCCAATACGAGTTTCTAAAGGCAGTTGTTCTATGGCAACCGCCCGCAAAAGGTCTGTGCGGGTAACAATACCGAGCCTGGCATTAGGATGGGCATCCACACTGGATTCTTCCAAATCCACCAACAAAGCTTCAAGGTGCTCTTCCTCAAGAATCCTGACTGCATCAGAAAGTGGAGTGTAACAGGATAGTGTTTTGGCTGGCGTACAATGATGACGTTCAATACGACTCAGTAGAAAGTCTGCCATTGCCGGGCGACTTTCAGAATCCAAGCGTTGATACTTTTCTCCAAGGTTGGCCTGTAAAGCTCCTTCAAATAGAGAGTTTTGTTTGCAAATATCGAGAAAAAGCCCGCTTGGGATTTCCTGAATCAGCGCTTCTTCTAAACAAATATATTCATGCTTAGCACCACCATTCAGTAGAGCTGGCGCATCAAACAAATCATCTTCAGCATAATGGGCATAGATTTTTTGTTTATCAGTTGCCGAGCGCTCTTCAATGACCCCACGTTGGACAATCATCAACGACTCCGGCTTGCTGCCTGCACGAATTAACTTTTCTCCAGGGCGAAACCAGCTCAGGCTTGCTGAACGAATAACTGCCGCTCGCTGTTCATCCAATAGCAAATCAAACGGCGGTTGATAAAAACGTTGTTCATAACTGGTAGTACGGTTTTCTGTCTGGCGACTCACAGTATCCACAATTACCCCCTTATCAACTGCTTCTATTTTTTTAAATGAAAAAGAGCCCCGAAGGGCTCTTTTCAACTACAACGATTAACGAGCCCTATCAGGAAACGCTGGCAGGTTCACCTGTCGCGTCATTAACACTTGCACCAGCAACACCACGGCTGCTTGGCACACGAATATCTTCTACCAGATCCTGAATCTCCTTGGGTGGAGCAGCAGTCAGATGACAAACCACCAGAGAAATAGCAAAGTTCAGCAGCATACCTACAGTACCAATACCTTCTGGGGACACACCAAACAACCAGCTTTCGGCATTGTTAGCACCTGGGTTCACAAACTTGAAATACACGATATAACTGAAGGTAAATACCAGACCAACAATCATGCCAGTGACTGCACCTTCTTTATTCATGCGCTTATAGAAAATACCCATCAGAATGGCTGGGAAGAACGAAGCGGCCGCAAGACCAAAGGCAAATGCTACAACCTGTGCCACAAACGCTGGCGGATAAATACCAAACAGACCGGCAATAACAATCGCCACTGCAGCAGCCGCACGGGCAGCCAGAAGCTCTTGCTTATCAGAAATATTCGGCATCAGGTTACGCTTAAGCAAGTCGTGAGAAATGGACGTTGATATAACCAGCAACAGCCCCGCCGCAGTAGACAATGCCGCCGCCAGACCACCCGCTGCAACCAGAGCAATCACCCAACCAGGAAGTTGTGCAATTTCTGGATTCGCCAGCACCATAATGTCCCGGTCAACATACAGCTCATTGTTGTTAGCTGTATCATTGTTGGACACCAGACGTTCACCATTGGCACCACGTTCATCAGTAAACTTGGGCTTGCCTTCTATAGGCTTGCCTGGGTGATACTGAATCTTGCCGTCGTTATTTTTGTCCGTCCACGCGATCAGGCCAGAGTTTTCCCAGTTAGAGAACCACTCAGGAAGATCCTTGTACGACGCCTCACTCACAGTATTCAACAGGTTGATACGAGCAAAACTGGCTACGGCAGGAGCCGTTGTGTACAGAATGGCGATAAACAGCAATGCATAACCGGCTGATTTCCGTGCATCGCGAACGGTCGGGGTAGTAAAGAAGCGCACAATAACGTGGGGCAGGCCCGCAGTACCAACCATCAATGCCATGGTGATAAAGAACATATCAACAGTGGACTTACTGCCATCGGTATACTGGGCAAAGCCAAGCTCTGCAGACAAACCGTTAAGCTTTTCAAGCACCGAGGTATTGGTTCCCACCACATCGGAACCAAAACCCAACTGAGGAATCGGGTTTCCGGTAATCATCATGGAGATAAAAATCGCTGGCACCATAAAGGCAAAGATCATCACGCAGTACTGGGCCACCTGTGTATAAGTAATACCTTTCATGCCACCGAGTACGGCATAAAAGAACACGATCCCCATACCGATCATAACGCCAAGGTTAATATCCACTTCCAAATAACGGGAGAAGACAATACCTACACCACGCATCTGCCCGGCCACATAAGTGAACGAGATGAAGATAACGCAGACAACAGCCACAACCCGAGCTAATTGTGAGTAGTAACGTTCACCCACAAAATCAGGCACAGTAAACTTACCAAACTTACGCAGGTAAGGTGCGAGGCACATAGCCAGCAGTACGTAACCACCAGTCCAGCCCATCAGGTATACAGCACCATCACGGCCAACAAACGAGATAATTCCCGCCATAGAGATAAACGACGCGGCCGACATCCAGTCCGCCCCCGTCGCCATACCGTTGGCAATAGGATGAACCCCGCCACCGGCCACATAGTATTCACCGGTTGAACCAGCGCGAGTGCGAATAGCAATGCCAATATATAAAGCAAAGGACAAACCAATAAACAGGTAGGTAAGCGTTTGAGTATCCATATTTACGCCCCCTTCTCGTCAACATTGTATTTTTGATCCAGACGATTCATCTGCCATACATAAACAAATATCAAAGCCACAAAGGTGTAGATAGAACCCTGCTGGGCAAACCAGAAGCCCAATGGGAATCCACCGACTACGATTTTGTCCAACTCATCAACAAAGAGAATTCCGCAACCGAACGACACTGCAAACCAGACGCAAAGCAGTGTGAGTAATACGCGAAGATTTTCTTTCCAGTAAGCAGCGGCTGCCGCTTTACCATCACTCATAGGGGATACTCCCGCATTTGTTATTTTTATTAGTGCCGGGGATACACTATCAATCGTCTATACCTTCGTCTCTTAGACTTTGGGATAAGAGGCACAACAGAGTGAACGATGAATTACAGCTCGGGAGAATCCATTATCATGTCAGAGTAGAGATTATGAAATTACGCACCAGGAACCAGTACGCCCTGATTCATCGCTCATGTTGACATCAGGCTTGACGTCTTCGCTCTGGTCAACCTCGTATCTAAACTCCCTTATCGCGTCTTCTACCCCTGAAACCCAGCAGTCAGGCCCAGCACGATGCGCAGGGGAAAGTTTCAAGCATGATGACGTGACTTCCAGAAGCTTTTCGACAGCTTCGGGCTGAGGATTATTTTTAAGAACAGAATTATTCAAGGCCAGATTTTCAGTAGTAAAAAAAGAGAGAAGACTCTGGAATGCTTCCTCTTTTATTTGCCAGATCGGCACCTTGGATTGCCCGACCAAAATACAAAGAAGAACATGGCCGAACGCAAATGACTCTGACTGGGGCGTGAATGATGTTTCCCTAATATACAACTCTGGAGCTACAATTCCCTCATGATACTTTTCAAAATTTATTCGCGCAACGCAACTGGCAGACGTTCTCGCTTTACCAAAGTCCGCAATGACAGCAGTGTTATCTGATGTGACCAAAATATTTTTGTGAAACAGATCGCAATGCAGAATTCCATTATCAACCACCAGGTATTTAAGTCCTCTAGCGATATCCCTGCTGATAAACAACATATCCTTAGTGGAATATTTAACCGAGCTTAGGCGAATATTATCTTCGACCAGGTCACTCAGGCAGCAATGATAAAATGGCATGGCAAGAAATGCCCCCTGAAAGTTTTCAATAAAACCATGAACCGTAACAATATTTGGATGGTAGAGGTTGCTGAGCATATCCCATTCGTTACGAAGATCTGTTAAGGCCTCCTCACTCTCCTCTTTCTTTCTGGCTGTGGCCTTTTTCAATGCTACAAACTTTGGCAGACGCTCTCCAGATACAGGATAAGGTGTGGTTCGGTAAGAAGTGGATACAAGCGGCTCCAAAATGCGAGTTCTGACTTTATAAACCGTTCCCACTCGGCCATATCCTACCGGGCAACCACTGGTTTGATGGCGGGCAATCAGTTCTTCCATAGAGGTTTCCGATAGCCGAAGAACTGAGACACTCCGACCAAAACCAAATAGCCGCCCAACTTTCTGCCCCCAACTAAGCTCTCGAGTGGCGCTATATGGCTGACAATGCTGCCTGCGTGCCCTATTCATAATTCACCCTTGAAAGCATATGGGCCAGTTAAGACAGTAATAGAATCAAGAGAATCCAAAAGCTGTGCAGTTCCTCTAACACTTCCGTTAGTGGATTTGACTGTACCCACAACCACTGGCACCCTGTTTCCATCACAACAACAATAAACCGGCCCATGAACTACCGGATTATTATCACTGAAGATCACCCTCTGTTTCGCAGCGCATTGCGTACTGCCTTGTCTCAAGGGCTGGGTGATACTTCTCTTTCTGAAGCAAGTAGCTTTGATGAGCTGCAAAGCCTGCTGGAAAACACTGAAGCTCCTGATCTTATTCTTCTGGATTTACAAATCCCCGGCGCCCATGGATTTTCTGCCCTCATTTATTTGAGAAGCCACCACCCGGAAATCCCTGTTGCGGTGATTTCTGCCCGTGAAGAAGCCAGTGTGATTCATCAGTCTTTAAAACACGGAGCCTGTGGTTTTATCCCCAAATCATCACCACTGGACACCCTTACCTCTGCAGTAAGTAGAGTACTTGAAGGTGATGTGTGGACTCCTGCAGATATAGAGCCCACTCCGGAACAAGACGATACAGACCAGGATCAGCTCAACGAAAAAATCGCCTCACTGACACCGCAACAATTTAAAGTACTGGGAATGTTACGTGATGGCTTGCGCAACAAACAGATTGCCTGGGAGCTGCAAGTTTCTGAAGCTTGCATCAAAGCCCATGTCACAGCCATATTTCGTAAGCTTGGGATTAATAACCGAACTCAGGCAGTTATAGCTCTGCAGCAGATGGAGTTTGAAGCTGAGCCTGACCTGAAATAGCTAGGGGCGTTCTAACTCCATGAATCGACTCATATATGCACGAAGGGTGGCCGGTTTCACTGGCTTTGGCATAAAACCCAATTCTTCTGAACGCAATTGCGCCTTAAGTTGAGGTGAAGCATCAGCAGAAATAATAATGGCTGGCAGCTCATACTCCATTTGGTCTCTGATGGCATAAACGCAGTCCAACCCTTTAGCGCCATCATCCAAGTGATAATCTGCAAGAATAATATCCGGTTTAAAGGATTCCAGTTTCTGCAGCACTTCATTCCTGTTAGTTGCCGTTTCTACATAACAACCCCAGCGTTGCAGAAGCGCCTTTTGCCCTTCCAGAATCATAGGGTCGTTATCAATACAGAACACATGAACACCGGCAAGCTTATTGGATGCAACAAAAGGCGTTACCGAACGCACCAGCCTTGGTGAGATTTCACTGGTTGGAACAGTGATATGAAACACTGAACCCTGACCGGGTACAGAATGCAAACCCAGTTCATGGTTTAACACCCCAGCAATTCCCCGCGCTATTGCCAACCCCAACCCTAAACCCTGTGCATCACTATGATCCAATCGTTGAAAAGCCCGGAAAGCACTCTCCTGTTGCTGGGCAGGAATTCCCGGCCCATTATCACGAACTTCTATCCGCAACCCTCCCCCCGACCGCCGACATACCAGCAGAACTGTTCCACCTTTGGCGTAGCGGAATGCATTAGCGAGGAAGTTCTGCAGCACCCGCCTTAATAAGGTTCGGTCACTTTTCACAACCCTGGCATTTCCCACCAGGCGAAATGTCACCTGATACTTGTCTGCCATAACGCCATATTCATTCTTCAAGGGCTGGAGCAGATCATCGATAGAAAAGGATTCTATATGGCGGGAAACTCTTCCAGTTTCCAGACGGGATAATTCCTGTAAATCTTTCAGCAGGTCTTCTGCCGACTGCAGTGAACTATCAAGCTGCCCAGCTAACTCTCCAACACGCCCTTCCCTGAATTCATCTACCAAGGTGGCAGTAAACAAGCGTGCGGCATGCATGGGCTGCATTAAGTCATGACTTATTGCAGCAAAGAAACGGCTGCGTGCACCATTGGCCTGTTCGGCCTGTTGTTTTGCTTTCAACAAATCCTGATTTAAAACTTCCAGCTCCTGAGTACGCTCTTGAACCCGTAATTCCAGCTCTTCATTCACCGCTTTCAACTGATTTTCCACACCACGGAAGCTGGTGATGTCGGTAAAGCTCATAACAAAACCGCCACCAGGCATAGGGTTGCCCTGGATCTGGATAACGGTTCCGTTGTTATAGGTGCGCTCTGATCGATGAGCTGTACCGCTCTGCATCCACTTCACCCGTTTACGCACATGTTCCTCAATACTTCCCGGGCCACACAAACCCCGCTCGGCATTAAAGCGAATCAATTCAGAAATATGCCTCCCTATACAAACCAAACCCTCGGGGTAGTCGAACATTTCCAAATATTGCTGATTCCAGGCCACCAGCCGGAGATCCTGATCAATAACACTCAATCCCTGCTCAATATTTTCAATAGAACTTTGCAGAAGCTCCCTATTAAAAGTGAGCACCGACGACGCCTCATCAACAATGCTTTCTACATCAGTCAAATCCATGCGGTGCCCATCCAAAGCACTGCGCATAACAATGCGGGCAGAAGAAGCGCCAAGAACACTGGACAACAAACGCTCGGTCATCGCCAGCAGGATGGGAGAAGCCTTACGCTGTCGGAACATCCAGGTTTGCTCCTCACCGGCTTGCGCCTCGAAAGCTTCCCGGGCTTTGTCTTCTCCAACAAACCGGGCCGCCAGTTGCTCAAGCTCATCAACCCGAACATTGGAAACAGGCAAGTCGCTCTGCCCAAGAGCACGCACATCCATAAAACGCCCAGCCTGATGACGTTCCTGCAAACGGGGTACAAAAAACAGAGAGCCAAACCAATAGCAAACGACATTCACCAATAAGCTCATGAGCATGCCAGCTTCCTGCACATTATCAGGAGCGACTGTTTTTAGAGTGGAAATAATCGGCAATTCCAACCCAGCAGCAGGAAGAACCAATAAAACAAGCCAGCTCAAACCTCCGGCAAAAATACCAAAGACAACACCATTGCGATTACTGTTTCGCCACACCAGGCCACCAATCAAACCTGGTGCCAATTGAGCCAATGCGGTAAATGACATAAACCCTAAAGCGGCAAGAGACTGTCCATCAATAATTCTCGAGAATCCCCAAGCGAGCAAAAGAATCGCGACAATCAGCCCACGCCGTATATTCAGCAGCAGGCCACGCAGCTCTTTAAAAGAAGAGTCCGGTAATCGTTTGCCCTTCAGCAATAAAGGCACAATAACTTCATTACCCAGCATGATTGCCAGAGCAATAACAGACACAATCACCATACCGATAGCCGCAGACACACCACCGATATACGCCAGAACCGCCAGACTGAAATAACCCATTCCCATCGGCAGGCTGATAACAAAAGTATCGGGAGACACTCCCGGAGCCAATATCTGTTTACCCAGCATAGAAACCGGCAAGACAAACAGGCACATCAACAGCAAGTAAACAGGGAAAATTTTACGGGCTGTCTGGAAATGTTTCACATCGGTATTTTCAACCACTGTAACGTGAAATTGGCGAGGCAGGCAGAAATAAGCAGCCATGGATATGAGAGTCATAACAGAAAGGCTGAACCAGTCACTGTTTTCTGGCGCACTCAATGTTTGGGTTTCACTGATAAGCCCGGTCCACCCCTGGGGCGCCTGCCAGATAACAAATACCCCAACTGCAAGAAATGCCAGAAGTTTGAGAATGGATTCAACAGCCACCGCCAGCATCACGCCATGATGATGTTCGGTTGTATCGAGATGGCGGGTACCAAAAAGAATACTGAAGCCTGCCAGTGCAAAAGTTACAAGCAAAGCTGTATCACCAGAGACTATTTGACTGGCCGTGGCACCACCAAAGAAATAGAGTTGATCGGCTGACAACAGGCTGTAACCCATAAGAATCGCCTTCAATTGCAAGGCGATGTAAGGAATCACTCCAAACGCAGCCACAACTGTGGCAACCACGGCAACTAATCTCGAACGCCCATATCGGGCAGCCAAAAAGTCGGCAATTGATGTGATATTTTCCTGCTTACCAATCAGGATCATTCTTGCCTGCAATCGCCACATAAACAGCATCACAACAATCGGAGCAAGATAGATGGGGATAAACGACCATGGAGATATGGCAGCCTGACCAACGGCACCGAAAAAAGTCCAGGAAGTGCAATAAACAGCCAGGGTCAAACTATAAACAAGTGGCTGCCAGCGACCTTTACGAAAGCGGTCGTGATTATCACCATACCAGGCAACAGCAAACAGCCCCCCGGCGTAGATCAGTGATACCAGAATAATCAGCCAGCCATTCATAATGCATCCATATCATTATTCTTCTAGAATGGATGTTCGCCAATTTTCAGGTATCAGGCAATGGTTTAGACCAAGGTCTAATGGCCTAGTTATGCGACAAAAGTAAGAATCCACATCGTGCTTTTGATAAATCAGCTAAATAAAAATTTTAATACCGCTTTTAACAGCGGAGCTGAAAAATAATAAAAATACAGGAGTGACCCATGAGCACCCCCGATAATAAAGATCAGGCGCCTTCGTTGTTTCCGGTTGACCCTCAGCTCGCGACTGAAGCTTTGGTTGACGATACCAAGTACCGCCAGATGTATCAGCAGTCTATCGTGAACCCTCAGGGTTTCTGGCGCGAACACGGTCAGCGTATTGATTGGTTTACTCCTTTCACAAAAGTAAAAAACGTATCTTTTGATGACCACCATGTTGATATCAAATGGTTCGAAGATGGCACGACCAATGTGTCCCATAACTGCCTGGATCGCCATCTGGAAACCCGCCGGGACCAAGTAGCTATTTACTGGGAAGGTGATGAACCCGGAGAGCAGCGGGAAGTAACTTACGGTGAACTTCATGAAGAGGTGTGCAGGTTTGCCAATGCCCTGAAATCTCAGGGCGTTCGTCAGGGTGATATTGTTGCGATCTACATGCCCATGGTCGTTGAAGCGACTGTGGCCATGCTGGCCTGTACCCGTATCGGTGCCATTCACTCTATTGTTTTTGCGGGTTTCTCACCAGAAGCTCTTGCGGGGCGGATTATCGACAGTAACGCCAAACTGGTCATCACTGCCGACGAAGGTGTACGTGGTGGCAAGAAAATCCCCCTGAAAGCCAATGTTGATGAAGCGCTGACTCACCCGGATATCCGTTCTATTGAAAAGGTGATTGTTTACAAGCGCACCGGAGCGGATATCCCCTGGCACAATCATCGTGATGTGTGGTGGCATGAACTGCAGCAAATTTCTTCGCCTCACTGCCAGGCTCGAGAGATGAATGCTGAAGACCCTCTGTTTATCCTCTACACCTCGGGCTCCACCGGCAAACCAAAAGGTGTTCTACACACCACCGGCGGCTATCTTGTTTACGCTTCCATGACTCATCAGTACCTGTTCGATTATCGGGATGGTGAAGTGTTCTGGTGTAACGCCGATGTCGGCTGGGTGACAGGTCATACCTATGTTGTTTACGGCCCACTCTGCAATGGCGCCAGCATTGTTATGCATGAAGGTCTGCCAAACTATCCAACAGTGAACCGGGTCAGCCAGATTATTGATAAGTACAATGTTAATATTCTCTACATTGCTCCAACCGCTATCCGTGCACTGATGGCGTATGGTGATGAAGCTGTAGAAGGCACCAGCCGTAAGAGCCTGCGCTTACTGGGAACTGTCGGCGAGCCTATTAACCCTCAGGCATGGCACTGGTATCACCAAACAGTTGGTGAAGGTCGCTGCCCTATTGTTGACACCTGGTGGCAGACAGAAACCGGTGCAGCCATGATCACACCTTTGCCTGGTGCAACTGCCCTGAAACCCGGTTCAGCCACCCGCCCATTCTTCGGCGTACTGCCAGCACTGGTGGATAATATGGGCAATATTGTTGATGGCCCAGCGGAAGGCAACCTTGTGATTCTTGATAGCTGGCCCGGTCAAGCTCGTACTGTTTATGGTGACCATGAACGGTTTGTGCAGACTTACTTCACTACCTTCAAAGGCATGTACACTACTGGTGACGGCGCCCGCAGGGATGAAGACGGCTACTACTGGATCACCGGCCGGGTTGATGATGTGATCAACGTTTCCGGTCACCGTATGGGAACGGCTGAAATCGAGAGTGCCATGGTAGCTCACCATGATGTGGCGGAAGCCGCAGTTGTCGGTTACCCCCATGATATCAAAGGTCAGGGTATTTACGTGTACGTCACCCTGAATAAAGATGTAGATTACTCCTTCGAACTGGCAACTGATCTCAAGAAATGGGTTCGCCACGAGATTGGGCCAATCGCCACACCGGATGTGATTCAGAATGCTCCCGGGTTACCCAAGACCCGCTCAGGAAAAATTATGCGTCGCATCCTGCGCAAGATTGCCGCTGGTGAATGTGAAAGTCTTGGAGATACCTCAACACTGGCGGATCCCGGTGTTGTTGATCAGCTGATTGCTGATCGGGTAGAGGTCAGCGCCTGACGGTAGCTGATATAGTAACGCTCGAACGGCTTTACAAGGCTGTTCGGGCGTTTTTATTTTTAACCTCCCAAAGATTGGCTAGTCATGTCTACACCATCAACAAAGATCGCTGCAGAATTATTGATATAGTCATTTCGGCAACTGGCAGGAAGGTACTTTTCCGGAACCTTCAAATCAGCACTGTTATGATATCCACAGTGCCAGAGCCGGAGTTTTTGATCGGAATGGCAAACGTCTGGGTACTGCCAGCAAAACTACAGGTAAAACCGCTGATTTTTATGAAGCCAAATACAAGGTGTTTATGGAGCTTTATGAAGACCAGCGAAAGTATAAATCTATGATGTCTGTTTAATCTATCGTTCATCATTACCAAAACAACAAATCACGCCCCTTAAGGCATACGCACTTTCCACCTCTCCAAACCATACCTCAGTTAAGTTTATTTGACCTATAACAAGGTAGCACTGAGAGCAGACAGATAGCATGTCTGGCATAAATGTGACTATTGAACTCACATAACCTGGAAACTGATATGCCTATCTCTTCGTACTCTTTTCGACCGTACCTTTCTCAACCTGTGCCCAGCGTTTGTCACGTTCCTGATTAGCAGGCCATTCAACACATTTCGCATAACTGCGCAGCTCACACCGTTTCACCTTTGGTCGTGCTGCGAATAAAAATTCGATTTACGAATGGATGAAACATGTCTCGTTTTTTTCCCAGGATTATTCCTGCTCTTATTGTCGCCTTGAGTTTTTCTGTTCAAGCACAGCAAAGCCTATTCACTGAAACGCTCACGCCAGAGCAAGTCGCATCACATCTTGACCAGGATGGATGGACTATTGTCGACACTCGCCTTAATGATGCTTTTAACGGCTGGAAACTGGACGGCATTGAGCGGGGAGGTCACATACCAGGCGCAACTGATTTCTCTGCCAACTGGCTTAAAGTCGATAATGACGATCTCGAAACAGAGTTGAGCCAAATTCTTGAGAACAAAGGTTTATCCATAGAGCAGCATGTTGTTTTGTACGACGCAAACGGTGACGATGCTGAACAAGTGGCTGAGTACCTGAAACAGAAAGGTTTTAAAAACCTGTATCGATTCGACTTTAACGAATGGGCGAATGATGCTGATCGCCCTCTGGTGAAATTCACCAATTATCAGGACATTGTTCCTGCTGTAGTCGTTAAAGACGTTCTCGACGGCAAGCGCCCGGAAACTTTTGAGAATGCGGAAACCATAAAAATGGTAGAAGCCAGCTGGGGTAAAGAGAAAACCGCTTACCGTAAAGGCCATATTCCCACGGCTTTTCATGTGAATACAGACATCATTGAACCACCTTCCAACTCAAAACCTCTGATGTGGATGCTGGCCGATGATCAGGTACTCACCAAGTTCGCCACCGACTTTGGTTTCACTAAAGACGACACCATTATTGTGAGCAGCGATGAAGGCACAGCCGCTTATCGCTTAGCCATGGTTTTAGAGTATCTGGGAGTCAAAGACGTCCGTATTCTGAACGGTGGCACTCTGGCCTGGACAATGGCTGGATATGATTTAGAAACCCAAAGCCATAAACCAACTCCGGTAGAAAGCTTTGGCGCTGCTACACCAAGCCGCCCCGAAGTCTTCACCACAATGGAGTATGTACAAAACAACATCAACCAAAATGACGACTTTGTGCTGGTAGATAATCGCACGATGGATGAACATCTGGGCAAAACCTCTGGTTACACCTACCACGACAAAAAAGGTCGTATTCCAGGTTCTGTATTTGGTTATGCGGGCACTAGTGATTCCTACGGTATGGAGTATTTTCGAAATCCCGATAAAACCATGCGTAACCCAGACGAATTCCTGTCCTTATGGCAGCAACAGGGTATTGATACCAGTAAACATCTGGCTTTTATGTGCGGAAGCGGTTGGCGAGCAGCAGAAATCTACTACTATGCAAATGTTGCGGGTCTTAACAACATCAGCGTATTCAGTGATGGTTGGATAGGTTGGAGTAACGCAGGTCTGCCATCGGAATCTGGCCCTGTAAACTCACACTTTGTTCAGTAGTAGAATGGTCAAACTCTTCAACCATAAGTGCCTTAATCGTATGATTTGGACACTGGCAGGTTTAGCACTGATAGCCTGTGGAATACTAGAATACCAAGCCCAATATCGGGCTGGTGTGATGCGCCATCTTTATTACCGGAAGATGGAACACCTTGTGGGAACATACTCGCCAGAGCTTCTTCCCGTTCATTCGGCTTTTGCCATTATGGTTTTTGCTTACACACTTTATCTTTGGAGAGCCGGGCAAACGGGCCGATCATGCTCACTGATGGTAGCAGCCGGTTTTCTTTTGCTTGCACTGCATACACCGCTCTTGCAAGAGCTCTACACCTATACCTATGTTCTATACAGCTTAGAGATTGCTCTTGCAGTGTTGTGCATCTCGTCTATTGCCAGTGATTGTGTGAAATACGTCCGTAAACAGTAAGAGTTTGTGCAACAGGTAGAGTAAATATCCCCTACCCCGTAAAGATGTATTACGGGGAATTTTTCAAATTACTTAAGATTTTGCTCTCTCTGAGCTCTGATCAGAAGAGCCTTCGTTTTTATCTGGAACTGGTTTTGATATTCGACCAGAGTCAAGTGCATCTGCAATCGTGGACTGATGCGCCTGATCCATCCCGGAAAAATAATAGGCACCCCATTAGCTAATGAGGTTAAGCAACCACCAGAGCCGCTCCCATAAGCTACTGAGAACAATTGCTTCCAAACCGCGCAGCGGGAGCATCTGGATAATTCCTTTTCCAGCTTCAGATTGTTCCCTGTCTTTCACATGAGTTTCCCCAAGCAAGACCACTATTCTTTATTGCCCTGAAATCCTCCCGGAGAGCAGGCGTACGAAATATCCCTGTGCCTGGCCTTTTAGCAATGTTTCTCTCTGCTCGTCTGAAAGGGATGCCTCTTCATTCCCTGAGGCGGAAAATGAAAACGCCAAAGCTAACCAGAGAATTCCTGCCGGGAGCTTTTTTAGCTGCATAGGGACAATGCCGTAGCTCTGTAAAATGCCGTAGCTCTGTAAAATGCCGTAGCTCTGTAAAATGTCGGTAGCTAAAACTAGTCGACTCTCAAGACGTTCCCCGTAAGGCTCTGTCCTGTTTCGTTATCTCTTGTGTGCGAGATACAAAAAAACCGGGCTACGCCCGGTTTTTATCAAGCACAATATTCTCTTATAAAAGCTTGCGGCCTTTCTGGGCCGCCAGCCGCAAACGCAAGGCATTCAACTTGATAAAGCCTGCAGCATCGGCCTGATTATAAGCACCAGCATCATCTTCAAATGTGGCGATACTCTCATCAAACAGAGTCTGGTCAGATTCCCGGCCAACAACAGTCACATTCCCTTTATACAGCTTGAGGCGTACCCGACCGTTCACGTAAATCTGAGACTGATCAATCATGGTCTGCAGCATTTCACGCTCTGGAGACCACCAGTAACCGTTATAAATCAGTTTAGCGTAACGAGGCATCAACTCATCTTTCAGGTGTGCAGCTTCCCGATCCAGAGTGATGGATTCAATAGCACGGTGCCCTTTCAGCATTATCGTGCCTCCAGGAGTTTCGTAACAACCCCGAGCCTTCATACCGACATAACGATTCTCAACGATATCTACCCGACCAATACCATTCGCTCCGCCGATCTTGTTCAAATGGGCAAGAACTGTCGCCGGAGTCATTTCCACTCCATCAATAGCGGTAATATCGCCACTTTTATATGTCAGCTCTATATAAGTAGGTTCGTCAGGAGCGTTCTCTGGAGACACACTCCACAGCCACATATCTTCTTCCGGCTCATTCCATGGGTCTTCAAGCAAATCACCTTCATAAGAGATATGCAGCAGGTTGGCATCCATAGAGTAAGGAGACTTACCTTTCTTCTTCTGAATCTCAATGCCGTGCTTGTCACAGTAAGCCAGCAATTTTGCCCGGGAATTCAGATCCCACTCACGCCAGGGAGCAATCACTTGAATACCGGGCTTCAGTGCATAAGCGCCCAGCTCAAAGCGAACCTGATCATTACCTTTACCAGTTGCCCCGTGAGAAATAGCATCGGCACCGGTTTCGTTGGCGATTTCAACCAAACGCTTGGCAATCAGTGGGCGAGCAATAGATGTTCCCAGCAGATACTCACCTTCATAGATGGTATTGGCCCGAAACATAGGGAATACAAAGTCTCGAACGAACTCTTCTCGCAAATCTTCAATGTAGATTTCTTTAATGCCCAATGCCTGAGCTTTCGCGCGGGCAGGTTCTACCTCTTCTCCCTGACCAAGGTCAGCAGTAAAGGTCACCACCTCACACAGGTACGTATCCTCAAGCCATTTGGCGATCACAGAGGTATCCAGTCCACCAGAGTAGGCAAGGACAACCTTGTTGATTTCTTTCATGAAAAGAGCGACTCCGTTGTTATTGACCAGCTCTTGTTTTTCGAATTTTTTATCCCTGCACATCTTTTAGCAGGGTAAAAGCCGGGAAAATGTTGAATTATTAGGCATTGTAACTGCAACTCAAATTAGAGCCATTTAATAATTTTAACCATTCATAAGTAAAACTACTTTAGAAACAGTGCTTACCACATACATCTAAGCCCTATCAGTTTTCAGCGCATGTTCACTTTCAGAGCACTCACTCTCTATCTTTCCCCCAAGAGTTCTCGAAAAGGTGCAAAAACTCATTTTTTCACCACTCCTCACTCCAAGCAAAACTCACTGCTTTTTCAGGGTCGATGGAGTTGCACCAAAATAACCCCCCACCGATGCACGCTTTTCGAGCAATAGGCATTTTCCTCCCTTATCAGGAGCTCCACAATAGTTCACCACTGCAAAATATAAGTCATTTCCTTTGAATTTCCCCACCCACACATTTCTTGGCACAGGCGTTGCAAAAACACATTCATCAATAAGAACCATAAAGATTGCTAAAAGAGGGAGTGGAACCGTGAGCAGAAGCACAAGACGTTCGTTTCTAAAATCATCTGTTTTAGCCTGCACGCTGGCAGCGTCATTTACTCTTCCAAACTTTACTTTTGCGAGCACGGCAACCGCAGAAGAAAAGTTAGGTTGGCCAGAAAAAGAAGAACTGAAATTCGGCTTTATCAAACTTACCGATATGGCACCAATCGCCATCGCTTACGAGAAGGGCTTCTTTGAAGATGAAGGTCTGTACGTAACCATCGAAGCTCAAGCCAACTGGAAGGTTCTTTTGGATGGCGTTATTGATGGTCGATTGGATGGTGCCCATATGCTCGCCGGGCAGCCAATTGCTGCCACCATGGGTTATGGCACCAAAGCCGAGATCATTACACCCTTTTCAATGGATCTTAACGGCAACGGCATTACTGTTTCCAACAAGATCTGGGAACAAATGAAGGTCAACATTCCCAAGCAGGCTGATGGCAAGCCAGTTCACCCAATCAAGGCCGACTCTCTGAAGCCAGTTGTTGAGAAATACAATGCTGAAGGTAAGCCTTTCAATATGGGTATGGTATTCCCGGTTTCCACCCACAACTACGAACTGCGTTATTGGCTGGCAGCTGGTGGTATTCACCCAGGTTTCTACGCTCCTCATAAAGGTGATACCTCTGGTCAGATAGACGCCGAAGCTTTTCTATCTGTAACACCGCCACCTCAGATGCCTGCCACTCTGGAAGCCGGCACAATCTATGGCTACTGCGTGGGTGAACCCTGGAACCAGCAGGCCGTATTTAAAGATATTGGTGTTCCTGTGGTCACCGACTATGAAATCTGGAAAAACAACCCAGAGAAAGTGTTTGGTATTACCAAAGAGTTTGCTGAGAAGTATCCCAACACTACTGTTCGCCTGACCCGTGCCATGATTCGCGCCGCCAAGTGGCTGGATGAGAACAACAACGCCAATCGCCCGGAAGCTGTGAAGATTCTGTCCCAGTCCAACTATGTGGGTGCGGACTATGACGTGATCGCCAACAGTATGACCGGCACCTTCGAATACGAAAAAGGCGACAAGCGTGAGGTTCCGGACTTCAACGTATTCTTTCGCTATAACGCCACCTATCCCTACTACTCCGATGCTATCTGGTACATGACCCAAATGCGTCGCTGGGGCCAGATTTCCGAAGACAAGTCAGACACCTGGTACTTCAATATGGCAAAGAAGGTTTATCGTCCGGACATTTATACCAAAGCGGCTCAATCTCTGATTTCAGAAGGCCTGGCGAAAGCGGAGGAATTCCCGAACTTCACAACTGAAGATGGTTTCCGCTCTCCGCAGAAGCACTTTATCGACAACATCGTATACAACGGCAAAACGCCAAACGCTTACATCGATAGCTTCTCCATTGGTTTAAAGAAAGGAGATGTGCTGTAACCGGCTCTTCCTGTTGGGTTACGACGCCAAGCGTCTAACCCAATCTACAACGATTGCTTTGCGTAGGTTGGGTTAGCACCCAACAAAGAGAGAGAACATTCTCATGAGTACCATAACAACACCATCAGAAACACCTCACAGCCAGTTTTCAGAGAAATTGAAAAACTTGTTTGAAGGATCTGGAGAGTGGTTAAAAACCGGCATTATATCTCTGACCGGCATTCTGGTTTTTCTGCTGATCTGGTCTGTAGCAGCCAATAACATTAATACATCACTGGGAGCCTTCCCCGGCCCTCAGTCTGTGGCAGGGCAGTTTCAGTCTCTCTATAACGAACACACTGCGGAGCGGGTAAAAGAAATCGCATTCTATGAACGGCAGGACGTACGTAATGCCAAACGTATGGCTGCTGACCCGACATATCAACCCAAAGTTCGTAAGTACACCGGCAAAGAAACCTTCATTGATCAGATTGGCACCAGCCTGATTACCGTTGCCAGTGGTTTTATTCTTGCTGCACTGATCGCTATTCCTCTGGGCATTGCCGTTGGTTTGAACAAAACGCTTAATACTGCCATTAACCCGATTATCCAAACTTTTAAGCCGGTTTCTCCACTGGCCTGGCTCCCCTTGGTAACGATGGTCGTGAGTGCACTCTATACGACAGATGACCCAATGTTCGCCAAGTCATTTGTCAACTCATTGATCACCGTAACACTTTGTTGCCTGTGGCCCATGTTGATCAACACCTCTGTTGGCGTAGCTTCTATCGAAAAAGACCTGGTGAACGTGAGCAAAGTACTTCGACTCTCTGCCCTGACCCATGTACGCAAGATTGTACTGCCAGCCTCTGTTCCCATGATCTTCACAGGTATGCGACTGTCGCTGAGCATTGCCTGGATGGTACTGATTGCCGCCGAGATGTTGGCGCAAAACCCGGGTCTTGGAAAGTTCGTTTGGGATGAATTCCAGAACGGTAGCTCAGAGTCTTTAAGCCGGATTATGGCCGCAGTCTTAGTCATTGGCTTTATCGGTTTCCTGCTGGACCGGGGCATGCTGCAGCTGCAGAGGTTTGTGTCCTGGGATAAATCCAGCGAAGTACGTTAATCACAAGAAATTCACAAATATTGAAGGAAATGACAAGGGTGTGTTTCAAAGGCCATGAATGGCCTGATAGCGGCTCAGGGCAGAGACTGCCCTGCTGGAGCAGAAACATACTCCTTGTCCAGAACATAACCAATTTCACACTTACTGAAAGGTCTCAAACCATGAGCATTATTCTCGATATTGATCATGTGGATATGGAGTTTCCCACACCCAAAGGGCCTTTTACGGCTCTGAAAGACGTCAGCCTGAAAATTGCCAAAGGTGAGTTTATCTCCCTGATCGGCCACTCTGGCTGCGGTAAATCTACAGTATTGAATATTGTCGCCGGCCTGCACCAGGCCACAAAAGGTGGTGTGGTATTAAATGGTAAAGAAGTTTCTGAACCCGGCCCCGAACGCGCTGTTGTTTTCCAGAACCACTCCCTGCTCCCATGGCTTACTGCTTATGAAAATGTAGAGTTAGCGGTGAAACAGGTTTTCGGAAAGAAAAAGAACAAGCAGGAAACCAAAGACTGGATCGAATATAACCTCGAACTGGTGCATATGGATCACGCCATGCATAAGCGTCCGGATGAAATTTCCGGCGGTATGAAACAACGTGTCGGTATTGCCCGCGCCTTGGCTATGCAGCCAGATATCCTGTTAATGGATGAACCTTTTGGTGCGCTGGATGCCCTGACCCGTGCCCACATGCAGGATTCCCTGATGGAAATCCAGAACGAACTTAACAATACCGTGATTATGATCACCCACGATGTGGATGAAGCTGTTCTTCTGTCAGACCGCATTGTGATGATGACTAACGGCCCGTCAGCAACCGTTGGGGAAATTCTGGATGTAAAACTGGAACGACCTCGCAGTCGTCTGGAGTTGGCCGACAACCCGGAATATAACCACCTTCGCTCCGAAGTTTTGAAATTCCTCTACGAAAAACAGCGTAAAGTTGAAAATATCGGCTCACAGAAAAAGAACAAAAAAGAATCCATTCAACGTCAGGAAAAAACAGCAGCGGCTTAATATTTATTATCGAGCTGATTTCATCAGCTCAATCTCCTCTCCCAGGTTTCTGGCAAGCCCTGACTTTAGCCACCGTAACGACCAGAACTGACAATGATACGGATATAGATGAAGATGCAGCTGTTACAGGAATGTTACAGCCGCAGTAAAAAATGCTTTAACGGGCAATATAACGCAGGAACTCTTCTCTGGTAGGCAGGTTGGTGCGGAAATCACCACGCATAACTGAGGTGGTCATTGAAGAATTCTGCTTTTCAACACCACGCATCATCATGCACATGTGCTTGGCTTCAATCACAACAGCCACGCCCCGAGCACCGGTCACTTCTTCGATAGCTTCGGCAATCTGCAGGGTCATATTTTCCTGAATCTGCAGGCGTCGGGCGTACATATCTACAACTCGGGCAAACTTGGAAAGACCCAGAACTTTGCCTTTGGGAAGGTAAGCCACATGAGCCTTACCGATAAAGGGCAGCATATGGTGCTCACACATGGAATACAGTTCAATATCCCGAACTACAACCATTTCATCGTTGTCGGACTCGAATACTGCACCGTTCACGATCTCTTCGAGACTCTGGTGATAGCCTCGGGTCAGGAAATTCATGGCTTTGGAGGCACGTGCTGGCGTGTCTTTCAGGCCGTCTCTTTCAGGGTTTTCTCCCAGCCCTTCGAGTATTGCTTTGTAGTATTCGCTGAGGTCTCTGCTCATGGATCTCTGGTCCGTTTCAGCTCAATGACATCCCACCATCAACGGGGATGGTTGTGCCTGTTATATAGGGGTTGTTCAGTACGTACTCAAGCGTTTGCCAAATCACGCTTTCTCCCGGTTCCAGGCCCATGGGAGGAATACGCAGAGTATCTTCTGCAGCCATCCTCCTGTCACCTTCATTCATGATGATCAGGTAGGGTGCGATAGCGTTAACCTTGACATCGGGAGCATACATACGGGCAAACGACCGGGTCAGGCTTTCCAGGCCAGCTTTGGTCGCAGCGTAGGCGGCATGGTGCTCGCTGCCACGGAGTGCATTGTAATCGGTCATGTGGATGATGTCCGCTGTTTCCTCACAATTCCACAACAGTTCGCACAAGCCACGGTTGATCAGCCAGGGAGCTTCCATATGAACATGGAATAAGGATTCCAGAGGCTCTGCCTCAAGGGGGTGCTGGCTGTCGGCAAGCCAGCCTGAGGCATTGTGGATAATAGCCCTGAGGGACGAGGTGAACTGTTTCACTTCATCAATCAGACGGTAGGTGTTCTCTTTAATCTCAAGATCGCACTGCAGAACATGGGCACCGGCAGCCTCCAACTTCGCAACATCGGAGGTATAGGTACGGTAGGTTGCTATCACCTGATAACCGACCTGGAGTAATTTAAAGGCATTAAACAGGCCAAGGCGACGGGATGCCCCGGTAATCAGGACAGTCTGTTCCTGCTTACTCATTGTTTTCCCCTACTTCACACCTGTTATTTTTGTGGAGGACATTTAATCAGATCGTAAGGGGGGGAGTCCAGATGGTACCGGGCAGGATTCATGAAGTCGTGATGTTGTGGATAGGCAAGCGTCTTACCTGCCCGGGATCTTGGCAAGCAAGACGTTTCTGCCAGGAGATTAACTCATTACAACCTGTACAGGGCGAGGAATTGTTTGCTGTACAGTTTTTTCCTCAGCATCCTTATTGAGCAGAGCACGAACAGCCATGATAAAGAAGCCGGTCATAAACAGGTTGAGAGTCAGTGACAACATGGCAATAGTCAGAGCTTGACCGCCAATGCCATAGCCGAGGCTGATAATCAAAACGCCAGCACCCACTTCACCTCTGGGAAACATGCCGATACTCAGGGCCAGGCGTTCTTTAAAAGATGCTTCCCTTTTGTAACAAAACAGCGGGAACATCTTGCCGAGATTGGATATAACGGTTACAGCAAGGACATGACCTGGCAGCCCCCACGGGCTGAGTGCTTCGGAGGCTGCGCTATCGCTAAACATATCCAGTTCCATCAGTGGCATACTCAAACCAACCAGAACCATGAAAATACCAGCAATGACGGTATTGGCAGATACGCGCTCAGGGTCGTGAGGGTTCGCTTCCGGAGAAGGCTTGATCATGCAGCCCAGCAGGAATGCGGGAAGAAGTACTTCAATATGAACAGGAGTCAGCGGATCAATAGCCTTACTGCCCAGAAGAACAAGTTTACTGGTCGTAGCAATCAAAAACGCATAACCAAGCATAGAGCGCCAGGTGCAGGGAATACTGAGAGTTCTGAGATTCTTGTAACCCACAGCCAGCATGCCTATCAGTACAGCCATTACCAGAACCAGCTGCCAGCTCAGACCTACCATCAGAATAGTGAGGGGAACCATCAGCAGTACCGTGTCCAGATCATCAAAAACAGCCAGAATACGTGCCTTCTTGAACATCCAGGTAGTGCTCAGGTCAGCAGCTGCCAACATAGCAAAGAGTACACCGGCAGATGTTGGGGCTGCGAAACGCCCCAGAAGCAACATCTCCTTCCAGGTTGAAATCTCGAACCACTGGCCGGATGGGGAAAGTACGAAAATAAAGTACACCACAACGAACAGCCATGGGAATGTTGCCGCGGTCATGGCAACAACATAATCCCAGCCGTAACTGCCAAGGTCTTTTTTATCCACATCAAATTCACTGCCCACATCAATCATGATGTAGGACAAGGCCACCATGGTTAGATACATGATGAACGTTTGGAAACTGGTATAGGAAGCTCCGAAAGAATAAGGGAGTGCTTGCGACAAAACTATGCCGAGTAAAAGCAGCAGGGAAAAAACAATAACTTTTTTCAAAGTAATACCCTAAATGACAATCTTGAGTTTAAAAAGGTCAGTACATGAAATTCAAAAACCGTAACTATCGTTTATTCTGTTTTTCCGAAGTGTATTTATTTTCATTGGCGCCAAAAAGCGACATAGGTCAATGAAATTTCCGATTTGAAAGAGGGTTTAAAATGAATCTGATTCTTTCTTCTTATTATATGGCAGTTATAAAACCGCAAAGTTTTCCTAAAGGTTACAATGAAATTAATGAACATTATTGAATGAAGGGTTTGTGTTTTTTATTAAAAATAAAATAGAACTCACTTAACAAATAGCCATGTATGGTGGTGTATATATTTCCAATACGGTCTGTTTCCAGGGGGCGTTCTCAATTAGGCATCGAACTCAGCATTACCCTTCGGGTGGCGCTGAGTCGTATGCTTAATTGAGAACGCCCCCTAGGTACATATCACCTGACAATTTTTCTGGTGACACCTTCCGTTGTCACGGGGACTTTCTTTACAATTCGCAGACGATAAACATGATCAGATTTTGGGATAGCTTCCCACTGACTGCTGGCTGGAATTTTTTCTTTACATGCTTCTTGATATTCTCGACCTTTTGGGGACTAGCGTTTTCGCTGCCACTGGAGCAATGGTTGCTGTGCGGCGGCAATTGGATGTTTTTGGCGCCCTTGTCCTGGCTTTCGTAACCGCAGTAGGTGGGGGTACTATCCGGGATGCGATATTGGGAAGTACGCCAGTGTTCTGGGTAACCGACACGGTTTATATAACAGTGATCTGTCTGACAACGGCTTTAACTCTTGTTGGGAGAAACTGGTGGCACAAAACACGCTACATTATTTTACTTTCTGATGCCTTGGGACTTGGGGTTTTCACAGTGATTGGTGTTGAAAAAGCTCTGACCTACGGTGCTGCGCCCATGGTTGCAGTCATTATGGGCGTTCTTACCGGGGCTGGTGGAGGTATGATCCGCGATGTATTAGCTGGTCGTGTTCCTATGGTGTTGCGCCATGAAATTTATGCGACGGCCGCTATTGCAGGCGGTCTTCTCTATGTAGCAATGGAAAGCTCTGGAATTTCCAGAGGGTTTATTGCCATTGCCTGTGCATCTGTCGTATTTATTCTTCGACTCCTCGCTATATATTGCAACCTTTCCCTTCCCAGAGTGAAGCTGGGATAAGAATAACGAACGGGGTGTTTCTCGGACGCCTGCTACACTTTTTACGGTTTTTAGTCTGCCTGCTTACTTTTCCTGAGCAGGCTTTTGGGTTTTCTGTTCTAACCAACCGAACAGTGTCGTACAGGAGTCCGTTATGCCATCGTTCCGTCCCTGTGTTCCGTTTTATCCCAAATTAGTCACTCAACGCATCGCCCTGATCGGGGCTTGTGTGCTTTCCGGTCAAGCGACAGCGGCCGGCTTTGCCCTCAATGAGTCTTCGGCAGCTGCGGCTGGCACGGCTTACGCCGGACGAGCCGCCGCTGCGCAGGATGCATCTGCTTTAGCAGCAAATCCTGCGTCTATATCTTCTCTGACAAATGCTCAATGGACCTTGGGGGGAGCACTGATTCTCCCGAAGGGAGAGTTGCCTGATCATACAGCCACTTTTAGCCCTGATAACGGAGTGAACAATGTGCCGGTTGCTGGGGGGAGCGGAAGGGATTTTGTTGCACCGGTCTTTGTTCCAAGCGGATATTATGTTCGCCCTCTTGATGACCAATGGTCTTTTGGTATTGGCATTTACTCTCCGTTTGGATTGATTACTGATTACAATAGCGATTTTGTTGGCCGCTATCTGGCGGACAGATCCGAAGTAACCAATATAAATATCCAGCCCACCCTTAGTTATAAATTTACTGATCAGCTCAGTGTTGGAGTAGGTTTTTTTGCATCCTTTGTGAGTGGGGTGCTTACTCAGCGAGCACCTAACCGAAGAGCACCAAACCCTTTTGCCCCTGAAGTGGAATTAAAATCAACTGTTGAGGGAGATGACTGGCAGGCCGGACTCAAACTTGGTGGACTCTGGGACAATGGAACGACCAGTATAGGAGTATCCTGGACATCGAATGTTGACTTTAAGTTAAAGGGTTCAGCCAAGCTGGAAGGTGCAGGCGTTTACGTGAAATCTGATGGCCATTTGGAGCTAAAGCTTCCTGATATGCTTGAAATCGGGGGAAGCCATAAGCTGACAGATGACTGGACGCTGGTTGCAGGGGCTTTGTGGACAGGTTGGAGTAGTTTTAAGGAAATCAAAGTAGTAGTGGATGAGCCATTTGATACAAAAGCCAAAGGTGAAGCTATTAGTTATGTCCCTGAAAAGTGGGATGATGTCTGGTCATTTTCAGTTGGTGCTCGCTATCAGCTAGACCCCAAATGGTTGCTTCGGTTCGGTTATGCTTTTGATGAATCACCCATCAAGAAAGAATATCGAACAGCAAGAATCCCAGACATAGACCGTAACTGGTTGACAGTGGGTGCTCGCTTTACCCCGACCGCTCCTTGGGCCATTGATATGGCCTATGGCTACCTGATTCCTAAAACTGTGAAAGTGAACGAAACCGCTCATCATGGTGATGGCAGTGAAGACAGAACTTTCACATACAGAGGCAAGTATAAAATAGGTGCTCATATTGCGATGGCATCACTAACTTATCAGTATTGATTGCTCGAGAATCCTGCTTCGCTCACGGTACTCGTTGAGTCATGAGTGAAGCAGGATTTGATAAGAACTACTCCGCTTTATCCCGAGTGAAAACCCAGTTCTTATCGTCACTCATATCAGCATTGAATATGTAGCCACCGTAGTTAAACTTTTTAAGTGCTGCAGGTTGACTGACTTTCTTATCAATGATGTAGCGAGTCATAAGGCCGCGGGCTTTTTTTGCGTAGAAACTGATGATTTTGTACTGCCCGGTTTTTAGGTCTTTAAATATCGGGGTAATAATATCAGCTTCCAATTGTTTGGGTTTCACGCTCTTGAAATATTCATTAGATGCCAGGTTAATCAGGATATTGTCTTTCTGGGCAGACAGTTCGGTATTAAGAGCATTAGTAATAATATCTCCCCAGAAGGTGTAAAGATCCTTGCCTCGTTTGTTGGCAAATTTGGTACCCATTTCCAGTCGGTAGGCCTGCATAAGATCAAGGGGGCGTAGTAGCCCATAAAGACCACTTAAAATACGAAGATGCTTCTGGGCAAAGTCAAAACCTTTGTTATCTAGAGTTTCTGCGTCCAATCCGGTATAAACATCTCCTTTAAAGGCAAGCACTGCCTGTTTGGCATTCCTCGGGGAAAATGGCGTGCTCCAGGCTTCAAAGCGGGCCGCGTTTAACCCTGAAATCTTGTCACTTACGCCCATGAGTTTACCGATTTGAGCCGGGCTCAAGTCACGAAGCTGTTCTATGAGCTCCTGAGAATGCTCAAGGAAATCTGGGGTCGTGTGAGCATCAGTGGCCGGAGCCGTGTCGTAATCCAGCGTTTTTGCGGGTGAAATGACAATCAGCACATCAGGCTCCCTATAGTCTTAAACATTGTTATCCAGCCCATACTATTCCCTGAAGCACTGATTCTCCAGTTATAGAGGCTTGGTTATTTCCAAGGGGTACGCAGAGGCGTGTTAGAAATACTAACCGTACAGTTAGTAAAAGCTAATTTTGGTGGATTCTAGTCTTCATAAGGGTTGCTTTAACGCCCCCCCCCC
>NZ_CAMZOG010000055.1 GCF_947331445.1 Parendozoicomonas sp. Alg238-R29
TCAGGAAAAGAGAGGAACTGCGGGCAGACATCCGGAAGAATGGTCACCCGAAAAAGCTTAAGTAAGTGCCATTCGACTCCGACCCCTTTATCCTAACAATTCAGTTACCAGCCTAAAACTCTACTGCCGTTAATAACTCTAAGTCAGCATATGCACAGCGTACCGGACACAGAGTACCAGAGTGATATTTATCAAAGTAGAGAAGGAAACGTCATGCTTCAATCAAGTCAACAAAGTCAAATAAAACCTAGTAGCTATACGCTACCTGTAGCTGGGGGAACACAAGCTTCGAGCGAGAGTGGTATTGCGGTCGTTCCTTCATCTTCACGCATGCCGAATGTGTCGGTAGGAGGGGCTACAGGGGCAAACCCTCTTCTTCTTCAACAACGTCAAACGACGCTTGTACCATGGGAGGACGTCACGCAATCTGTGACTTTATCGAAGACACTTGGTCAGGAAATAACCTCGTTCTGCAGACCGGTAAAACAACAAGGCGACGTCAACGCATACTTGCCAGACGGAAAAAAGGGCTTTCGAATCGCTTACTGCACCCCGGTGGCTGACGGCGGTAAGCCCCATGCAAAAGTCCACTTGTTTTTTCCAGAAGTTGGCCTTGAGGAGAGAATACTTAAGAAAGTGAACGTCAAAAATACTGTTGGGCCGAATGGCGAGGTAACAGCAGCAGGGAAGTTAGATCTCTCTCAGCTGTCAAGCGATGAAATAAAAACATTCAAAGAATACCTGACATCAATCGCAGGCAAATTGTATTTGTTTGATGGGGAGGCGAAAAAAATATACCAGTGTGTTATAGCCTTCGAAGAAGGATCAAAATGTTCATTTTCTGTGTTGAACGAGCCTTTTGAATTCGCAGGTGAAAAAAGCACGTGTAAAAGGGCCAGCCTGATACCTGTTGAGTCATTAACAAAGTATCAGACAGCAGATGGTCAGGTTTTTATCGATTTTAGTACTGTTCTTAATGCAAACGCTTACAAAGAGCTTTCCTCTCAGCTACACGGTTTGATAGCTCAGGTACACCAAAACTTTGAGGATTTTGAACACAGAGTCCGCTGTTTAGAAAATGACGCAGCAGAAAACAAAAAACAAACCCAGACAACGCAACTTCAAGCCGAAGAAAATAAAGACGAGGTTGGCACACTGAAGACCGAAATGTCTCAGTGCACCAAGGCTCTCACGCAGCTCAACGGTTTGGTGAATGAAATAGGCTTAAAGGTAGATATTCTGACAGTGCGCTCTACAAACGGCACTCTTGTCTGGAAAATCACTGAAGTAGAAAAGCGTACTGAAGAAGCAAAAACCGGGAAAACACTGTCCCTTTATTCACCACCGTTCTTTACCTCACAGCATGGCTACCGTATGTGCCTGCGTCTCTACCTGAATGGTGACGGACAGGGGAAAGGCTCCCATATTTCCCTGTTTATAGTGATGATGAAAAGCGATTACGATGATTTGCTGAGCTGGCCGTTTAAACACAAGGTGACCTTGTCTCTGCTTAATCAGAGTGATCCTAATAATTCCAAAGCCCATCAGGCCAAGGCCTTTCGGCCTACGGATACCTCTTCCAGCTTTCATAAGCCCCGAGGACCGTTTAACACCGCATCAGGTTTCCCCAAGTTTGTATCTGTTGATACGCTGCGAGATCGTAATTACGTACGAGATGACAGCCTGTTCATCAAAGTAAAAATTGACATGAGCGATATGGAAGCGCCGGACCATCCCGTGTGATGATGTCTTCTTCATGGAAGGACAATATACAAAAGAGGTTGATGAACAATGCAGTCATTTAATTCCACTCCATCAAGGCTGAGAGACATACCTCCGTCGTGGACAGGGGGGTATCGGGTAGATGCGAATAAGGAAAACTCCCAGATTATTCTGGATATTCCGAATGAACGAAATGAATTGGTCATGGGCGCCCGCTATGCCCGAGAGATCCCAAAACTTTATCCTATTGTTGGATTTCATAAAGCAATGCTTGGCATTGCTTTACCGCCGGCAGTGCCTCTTGATTTACCGACGAGAGATGCGAAAAGGGTGCCGCCGCAAAGAACCGTTTCCCTAGCGAAGAAGATACAGCAGAAGCCATCACAAGATATCCCAAGGGGGGATGGCGGAACAACACACAACGTCGCCTCCCTTTTTATAGATGTCTGCTCTTGGCTCCCTGGACCAGAACCACAATATGAGTGGGGTAGACTTGACGAAGAGATTAACGAAGATATTGACAAGAGAACGAAACAAGAACTTTTCACTCGCACCTTAAGTACTATTAAACTCGCTGATGTGATGAAAAAGGTATTGTGTGGTGAAGATTTGAAATTGCCAGTTCACATCGAGCATATCAATAAACATGAAATATGGAAGCGCACAACAGAATATGTATGTCTTGCTCCGGAAAACAAAAAATTGAGAAGAACCTGTAGCATGGTCGAATTGAGCACGGTGGAGTTGAGTGATGTAGATTCCCAGTCAGTAAAGACAATAAACAGGAATGATGTTATCAGTGACCTGGGAATGCCTGTGTTCAAGTACTATAAACATAAAGCTAAGTATCACGAGTGTAATCAGCGCTATATTCGTAGCCGAGAACAAACAATATGTATATCCCCGCGTATTGGGCTTCGAAAGCTATCTTCAAACTTTTTTCCCCTGGGCGGTAGTTTTGATCACTGGATGAGCATGCTTTTATTAGAAATAAAAAATTGCCCACAGTGTTTGGATGAGTATGCCGGTATTTCTGTAGAACCCATTCCTGAGACGGGACGCCTCGGAACAAACCCCCTGGAGCAGAACCCTTAGAGTGCAACCTCTGTTGCTTCCGGATCGGACTGTCAACTGGTGACAATGGAGTACTCTTTACAGAATCTTATCGTTACTACGTCGACCGTGGGAGTGTCCCCCAAGCTTTCGGCAAACAGTGACTTTGTCAGGCTATGTGCTTTTTATCGGAATCACGGTTGAGCACAATAAACAAACGCCCTCGGAAGCTATAGAATACCCCGCATTTGCATTTGACTCGTTTGAGATATCCATGGCTGCCACTTTGCGCGGATATGAGTTTGGGTATTCACATCACCGTTTTGCAGGGTATGAATACGGGTGACTTTGGAGCCACCACCGCTACGCGCCACATAAGTGCTGCTGGTCTGGTGTCCATCGGCCCGGGTCATAGTTTCTTCCCGGCCCCGCACGTCGTAGCTGGTGCTGCTCCACTGCACTGTGCTGCCGGCGATATAAGGCTCAGACACCTTGATCATACGACCCAGATTGTCGTATTGGCTATCAACCAGAACCGTATCACCATTCAGGTTGGTAGAACGGCTGCGCAGCTCACGACCCAGTCGGTCAAAGTACACAACCGTGTCTGGCTGAGCTTTGCCACTGGCAGCGATATGTTCCACTGAGGTGGTCATCTGCCAGGCACAGTGGGCGGGCTTCTGACTGTCACAGGTTTGATACGTGTTACGACTGATCACACCGTCAGCAGAGGCTTGCTGAATAAAACGGCCAAAGCCGTCGTACCAGCTGCGGGATTTCAAACCATTGACATCGGTGGTTTGGGTGACGTTACCGTGGCTGTCGTAATCGTAAGCCGTGGTCACCGAACTGGCCGTGGGGAAGCCCAGCAACCACTACAGACTGAGTTCTTTTGCTGTTTGGTATTTGTAGAGAAGTTTTAGATTGCTGAGGAGGGGTTCTTTTCTTATATCACTGAAGTTAGACAAGAGTCGTATGTTGTCAAATTTTGCTTCAAATATATTGTCGGCTTATTCTTCTGCTATTGTCAGCATATTCTTCATATTGCCAACTTATGCTTCAACCGACACTCTTATAGGTGTCAGTCTTTTTTACGGGCCCGGGGATGAGTCTTATCATACACATCCGCCAAGTGCTGGAAATCCAGATGTGTATAAACCTGAGTAGTCGATATATCACTGTGGCCAAGCAACTCCTGAACAGCTCTCAGCTCACCGCTTGATTCCAGAATATGGCTGGCAAAAGAGTGTCTCAGCATATGGGGGTGAAGTGGGGTATCCAACCCATGCTGCTTACCCCACGCTTTGATGCGAACCTGTACCTGCCTGCGACTGATACGGCTTCCATTCCGTGAAACAAACAGCGCTGTTTCACTTTCTTTAGCAAGGTTGCCCCGGACTTTTAGCCACTTTCTTAAAGCCACCTCAGCCTTACTGCCAATATGAGTTACACGCTCTTTATTGCCCTTGCCCAGAACAATGGCCTGCCCTGAGCTGAGATCAATATCAACAAGATCCAACCCCACCAGCTCTGATAGACGAACCCCTGCAGAATAAAACAGCTCAAGAATAGCGTGATCACGCATAGTCAGAGGAGAATCGCTGGTCACATCCAGCATGCTGGATACCTGATCGGTATCAAGCACTTTCGGTAAGGGTTTTGAGCGCTTAGGCGCCTGAAGGTTTTTGGCCGGATTATTGTCAGCCAGCCCTTCACGCATCAAGAATACATAGAAGCCACGAATGGAAGATAGCCAGCGGTGGAGGCTGCGAGATTCCAGACCTTCCAGTCGCAGGTTGCCCATAACCCTGCGAATATCAGTTTCTTTCAAACTGCTCCACTGATCGTCTTTTTTCAGCTGTTTTTCCAGCTTTCTTACATCACGAAGATAGGCGGAACAGGTATTAGGCGACATTTGCCGCTCATAGCGAAGAAAGGTCTGCCAGGCTTCCAGCTGCCCGGCTCGACTTTGTTGACTCATTGCGAGTAGTTTCTCATTGCGAGTAGTTTCTCATTGCGAGTAGTTTCTCATTGAGGGTAGTCTCTCATTGAGGGTAGATTGTCATTCGTTTTTTTTGTTGCCAGTGCTTCCAGAGCTCGTGAAACCACTTCACCAATAAAGCTCAGGTATACCGTTCCGGTACCAGCACGAAAATCTTCTTCATTTCTGCTACCCACAGCCAGAATGCCCAGCGGGCGTTTCAGATGGAGTGGAACAACGGCTGTAGACTTCACCAGCTTCCAGTGATTGGGGAACAGGAACTTCAGCTCTCTTTCCCGCAGTCGCCCGCATACCACACGATTGCCAGACAATAGATCAGAAATACCTGTACCACTGTTTATCCCGGTTTTGGTGTGACACGGTACCCTTGATGTATTGGCAAAGGTATCCGAAACCAGCATCTGGGCAACATAATCAATACGAAAATCATGGGACAGACTGTCATCGACGGCATCAATAACATCATCGAGGGTTTCCGCTTCCATAACCGACAGCACCAATCTGCGCACGCGCTCAAACAGGCGGTCATTGTCACGGGCAACGCTCAAAAGCTCATTGAGCTTTGAACGCATATCCTGGTTACGTTCACGCAGAACAGACACCTGTCGCTCAACAAGGGAGATAGTATCTCCACGCTGGTGAGGGATGGTGAGTTTGCTCAACAGGTCGTCACGCTTACTGAAAAACTCTGGATTTGCAGTAAGAAAGTCAACAACCTGCTCCTCAGTTAAAGGTTCCGCCAGTTCAAGTCCGTCGTCACTCATATCCTTATATGCCCTTCGTAGACTCGTGTAGCCGGCCCTGTCATCAGCACCGGCAGGTCATCCTCTTTCCAGGTAATACTCAGTGAACCGCCGGGAAGATTAACCTTAACGGTTGGTTCCAGCAGCCCCTGCAAACGCCCGGCAACAACGGCTGCACAAGCACCTGTACCACAGGCCAGAGTTTCTCCTACTCCACGTTCATAAACCCGAAGATTGACTTCACCCGGATTCATAATTTCCATAAAACCGACATTGCAGTTCTGCGGAAAGCGAGCATGACGCTGAATCTTACGACCCAAGTTTTCCACTGGCGCTTTCTTACAATCTTCCACCAGCATTACGGCATGGGGATTACCCATGGAGACTGCCGCAATTTCATGCTCTTTGCCTTCCACCTCCAGCTTGTAGGTAATAGACTGACGTTCAGCTTTAAAAGGAATTTCCCAGGGCTCCAGCTCTGGTTTCCCCATATCCACAGTCACTTCGTCGTCTTTACCAATGCGTAGCTCTATATTGCCTTTGGAAGTCTGAACCCGAATACGTCGGCTGGAAGTCAGCTTTCGCTCCAGAACAAATGCAGCAAAACAACGTGCACCATTGCCACATTGCTCAACTTCGCTGCCATCAGCATTAAATATCCGGTAACGAAAGTCCATATCCGGATCACTGGGGGGCTCAACCAGTAACAACTGGTCAAACCCTACTCCAAAGTTACGATCACTCAGCTCTCTGATCTTTTCTGGGTGAAGACGCACATTCTGAGTTACGCCATCTATCACCATAAAATCATTGCCGAGGCCATGCATTTTGGTGAATTTTAGAAGCATGAATTTTCCCCGGGCAGTGCTTCCAGCGCTAACTGGTCAGCAATAGTCTCCCGGCGACGCACAACGTCTGCCTTATCTCCGGAAACCAGAACCTCTGCAGGGCGGCCGCGGGTATTAAAGTTGGAAGCCATCACCATACCGTAAGCCCCTGCAGACATCACCGACAGCAGATCCCCGTCTTGAAGATTGAGAGTACGATTCTTGCCAAGGAAATCTGAGGTTTCACATACCGGGCCAACAATATCGTAAACCAGTTCTTCACCTTCACGGGGCTTCACCGGAACAATATCGTGCCAGGAGCCATAGAGAGCCGGACGAATCAGGTCATTCATAGCGCCATCAATAACGGCAAAGTTCTTATGCTCAGTATGCTTCAGCATTTCAACACGCGTCAGCAAAATGCCAGCGTTGGCAATAATGGAACGGCCCGGTTCAAACACCAGTGCCAGTTCACGATCACCAACCCGCTCACGTACCGCGGCAATAAAGTCTGCTGTTGCCGGGGGCTGTTCGTCTTTATAAGTCACGCCAAGGCCACCACCAAGATCGATATGAGAAAGCTTAATTCCCTTATCGGCCAGACGATCAACAAGTGCCAATAGAATATCCAAAGCATCCAGAAATGGATCGAGAGACGTCAACTGTGAACCGATATGGCAATCCACACCCGTTACATCGATATTTGGCAGGTTGTGGGCACGCTCATAGATTTCATCAGCGCGATCAATATCTACACCAAACTTGTTGTCTTTCAGCCCGGTAGAAATGTAAGGGTGAGTCTGGGCATCCACATTAGGATTCACCCGCAGGGAAACCCGTGCTGTTTTACCCATATCCTCAGCAATAACCTGCAGGCGATCCAACTCAGGGATGGACTCAATATTGAAACACCAAACGCCTACTTCCAGAGCTCTGCGAACTTCATGTTCCTGCTTACCCACGCCAGAGAACACAACCTTGCCGGCATCTCCACCAGCCGCAAGAACGCGCTCAAGCTCGCCTACGGAAACAATGTCAAAACCAGCGCCCAGTTCAGCCAGAACATTCAGCACACCAAGGTTGGAATTGGCTTTTACGGCAAAACAGATTTTGTGGGGAACATCGGCCAGTGGTTTGGCATAGCCGTTCCAGGCAGCTTCTATTGCTGCACGGGAATATATATAGGCAGGAGTTCCAACCTTTTCGGCCAGCTGGCTGAGAGGAATATTCTCAGCGCAAAGTTCACCATTTTTCAGGAAAAACGAATCTGAATACAACGACGACATTAACTCCTTTCGCCTCCCTGTACAGTCAGGTTTGAAGGCTCTTCATCAGGAAGATACAAAGGTCCCTTCTGGCCACAGGCAGAAATAAACAGACTGAAGGCGATGAGCGCCAGTGCGCGTTTCATGATGGACTCCCGATTCAAAGCTATAAGTCAATTTGCGTAATTAGCAATCAGTATACCTGCGGAATCTGGGCCATAACAGGCACAACACGCGGTCGGTAACAGAGATCGTTTGCCCAACCGATAACTCTGTACGACAATCCGCTACAGATAACACTTCCCCTACCTTTATATACGTAAAATCATGACTGAATTTGAATTCAACGACCAATTAGACGATCTGATGATGGACATTGAAGATGCCATCGAAGAAATTGACACCGATATTGATTATGAAAACTCTGCCGGCATTCTTACCTTAAGTTTTGAAAATGGCAGCCAGATTATCCTCAGTCGCCAGGGCGCCCTGGGGCAGCTTTGGATGGCCGCCCAGTCTGGTGGCTTTCATTTTGATTTTGATGATGAGCAAGATAAGTGGATATGTGACTCCAATAGCGAAGAATTTGTCGCGCTTTTAAATAAGTGCGCTTCAGCGCAGGCCGGAGAAGTTGTTCTTCTGGAACTGAAGTAAACCTCTTTCTCTTCAAACAAAGAGCTGTGAGTACGCCGCTCTTTGTCCTCCCTTCAATTGCGCACCATTTCCGCGCACCATTTCCGCGCACCATTTCCGCGCACCATTTCTGTGCACAAAGCTATAACACCATAACTCCGTAGTGCACTCCCGTGCATCATATCTGGTCACACTATCTTTCAAACCCGTACAAAAAACACATAACCCAATGAAATCCATAGATTTTTATTAAGTGGCACGATGACTGCTATTCCCTAATACGAATGCCGGCCACACCGTTACTGCGATCCGGGAACGGCAATAAAAGGGGCCAGAGCACGCAGGTGTAACGCACAGATACCGAACCAGTGCACAGGGTAAGACAGAAGTCAGGGGAAAACCCTTATAACACCCGCGTCAAAGGCGTAAACTTGTCCTGACCCCTCAGGACAACCCGGAATAAAGAATATTGCCAGGTCATCCGCTCCACACGGAAACCGGTGCATTAATCAGGAGACAATGTAATGAAGTTAGTTTCAGCGATTATCAAGCCTTTCAAGCTCGATGATGTCCGGGAAGCACTTTCCGACATTGGCGTGCAGGGTATTACTGTTACAGAAGTTAAGGGCTTTGGTCGCCAGAAAGGTCACACCGAACTCTACCGTGGTGCAGAGTACGTGGTTGATTTTCTTCCCAAGGTGAAAATTGAAGTTGCTATTGGTGATGACCTGCTGGATCAGGTTATTGAGTCTGTTACCAAAGCTGCCAACACCGGCAAGATCGGCGACGGCAAAATCTTTGTTACCGAACTGCAGCAGGCCATCCGGATTCGTACCGGCGAGACAGGCACTGCCGCTATCTGATCAAAAGTTTTAAGTCGGCTTTTCCGAGCCGGTCCTGAATAAAAACGCGAATGCCGATGTGGGCGGCAGTCGCAAACACCAAATATCTTCTCTCAAGAGCTGGTGTTAAAAGAATAAATCCTGGGGGTTACTCAACATGGAAAATCAAATCTTCCATTTGCAATACGCGATGGACACCTTCTACTTCCTGGTGTGTGGTGCACTGGTTATGTGGATGGCAGCCGGCTTTGCCATGCTCGAAGCGGGCCTTGTCCGTTCCAAGAATACAACTGAAATTCTTACCAAAAACGTCGCGCTGTTTGCGATCTCCTGCACCATGTACCTGATTGTTGGTTACGACATTATGTACGGCGGTGGCGTTCTGCTTGAAGGCGTTCTGGTTGGTGACAGCCACGTATCTGATACTCTGGCTGAATTCTCTGCCCGTGAAGACGGCTTCGAAGGTGGCTCCATTTACTCTGGCGCTTCCGACTTCTTTTTCCAGGTGGTGTTTGTTGCTACTGCCATGTCCATCGTATCCGGTGCTGTTGCTGAGCGTATGAAGCTGTGGAGTTTCCTGCTGTTCGCAGTCGTGATGACTGGCTTCATCTACCCAATGGAAGGCGCATGGACCTGGAACGGCGACTCGGTATTCGGTTTGTACACTCTGGGCGACCTTGGATTCTCTGATTTTGCCGGTTCCGGTATTGTTCACATGGCTGGTGCCGCTGCCGCTCTGGCTGGTGTTCTGCTGCTCGGTGCCCGTAAAGGTAAATACGGCAAGAACGGCGAAGCTAATGCAATCCCGGGCGCCAACCTGCCAATGGCAACTCTCGGTACTTTCATTCTGTGGATGGGCTGGTTCGGTTTCAATGGTGGCTCAGTACTGAAGCTCGGCGATATTGCCAGTGCCAACAGTGTTGCCATGGTGTTCCTGAACACTAACGCTGCCGCTGCCGGTGGTCTGGTTGCCGCTCTCGTGACTGCCCGCCTGCTGTTTGGTAAGGCTGACCTGACCATGTGCCTGAACGGTGCACTGGCTGGTCTGGTTGCCATCACGGCTGAACCAAGCACTCCAACACCTGTTCAAGCCACTCTGATTGGTGCCATTGGTGGTGTGATTGTCGTGTTCTCTATCCTCGCTCTGGATAAGATAAGGATTGATGACCCGGTTGGTGCCATCTCAGTACACGGTACTGTTGGTCTGTTCGGCTTGATGGTTGTACCTTTCACCAACAGCGATGTGACCTTCACGGGTCAGCTGGCTGGTGCAGCAACAATCTTCGTCTGGGTATTCGGCTGCAGCCTGATCGTCTGGAGCGCCCTGAAAGCTATCACCGGCATCCGGGTGAGCGAAGAAGAAGAGTACGAAGGTGTGGATCTGGCGGAATGCGGTATGGAAGCTTACCCAGAGTTCACTAACAAGTAAGAGCTGATAGTTTAAATCGGCCCTGTGAAAACGCCCTTCCACTTTTTGTGGAAGGGCGTTTTTTTATTGAATAAATAACTTAAATTAACTGTGTTTTAACCTTTACACTCTTATGGAGTGTTTTATGGACAGGGCACTTATCCGCGATGCGTAGCAGGCTTGCACGCTGCTCTTCAGATAAACTCCCCGTTATCGTCAGCTGCCGTTCAATGACTTCAATAGCTTCACCCTGATTTTCGCAATCTGAGCAATCTTCGATGTAATCCCTGCGATGATTCAGCAGTACTTTCACATGATCTAAAGGCAAATTTTTATGTTTTGCGTACATGCGTAAAGTCATTGCAGTACAGGCACCCAGCCCGGCAAGAAGGTGTTCATAAGGATCAGGACCAACATTATTTCCACCGGCTGAAATTGGTTCATCCGCTAACCAGTAATGGCTATGACTGGTTACATGTTGAGAGAATATATGGTTCTTCTCTTCTACAAGGACATACCCCTTATCAACTGTCTGGGTATATGTCTCTTCCTGAGGCAGGTAACGACTCACCCAGGAAGAAACCACTTCTGCCGCGTACTCCGCATCCTGCTTACGGGTTAACAGATGATCGGCATCATCCAGGGAGATAAAGCTTTTTGGGTGACGAGCTTCCTTATAAATCTTCTCAGCCTCGGTAATAGCGACTGTATTATCGAGCGGAGAATGCATAACCAGCAGAGCTTTTTTCATATTGCTGATATCACGCCGCTGGTTTGCCAGATCATCCAGAAACTGTTTTTTGATCACGAACTTACGTGAACCAAGGCTCACTTCCGCCTCACCACTTTCTTCAATGGTATCCAGTGAAGCTGAGAAATTATGGGAAACATGCTCGGCTTGATGGGGAGCACCAATAGTCACGACAGCCTTCACTTCAGACACCTTAGAAGCCATACCTAGAACAGCCGCTCCCCCCAGACTATGACCAATAAGCAAAGCAGGCGCCTGATAATCCTTTCGCAGAAAATCAGCCGCCGCGAGCAAATCCTGCATATTGGAAGAGAAGTTAGTATTTTCAAAATCACCATCGCTGTTACCAAGCCCTGTAAAATCAAAACGAAGTACAGCAATACCTTTGCTTGTCAGGGCGCGGGCAATACGGGAGGCTGCCGCTATATCCTTTCCGCAGGTAAAACAGTGAGCAAACAGTGCATAACAGCGAATTTCTGACTCAGGGGACTCCAGCATTCCGACCAGAGTCAGGCCGTTACTTTCAAACTGAACCTTTGTGCGCATGTCGATAACCTGAGGGGTCGCTTAGAAAGAATATATCCTCACTATAACTGTAACCAAATTCCACTCCACATCGCTTTATCGACAGCAACTCACTTCTCACTGCACCTGCTTTTCTATGTTCATTAATTGGAAGGTGCACTTATCAGCTATTTGCAGACCGCCGTTGATCGCGTCCTCTCGCAAACCACCCAAACGATTGATTCTGAACTTTGGTGCAACAGACGACACCGTTCATGACGCACAGCTACAGTGCTATACGCTGGAAAGGACATCACAGGAACATAGTCACCAAGGCCGAGTTCTGCGTAACACCCGACGGATCAGGGTGCATATGAGCAGTACCTTTGTGTATCAAGAATTGTTTCACACCATTTCCAGAAAGCTTGTACCCGGATAGAGAAACAGGTGCTGTTCCCGGCACGGAATGAACTGAGAATAAATAAACAATGGGGTAAGGGGGAGGTGTGCCTGAAAACTCTGCTGGTATCTCTTTAGGCCCAAGGATTTAACCATGAGGGGCTCTTTCCATAAGAACACCTCATTTGCAGGATAGTATTGGAGCCTGATGAAATATCCGGGCTAAGTAACGTGTGCTTTTGTAAGTTCTGATATTTCTTTACGTTTTCTGGAGCCATGGGTATTCTGCCCAGCAACAGAGAATAGCTGGGGTGTGGGGACAAGATGATTGATAAAGCTGCTTTTATCGGAACGGTTGCTGGCAAATTGCAGGACATTGTCAGTCAGGGCCCTGGCCAGCCGTTAAAAGAAGATTTTGAGCGGAATATCAAAGCGGTTCTGACTAATGCTTTCAGCAAAATGGAACTTTTGACCCGTGAAGAGTTTGAAGGTCAGGCTGCAGTGTTACAGCGCACCCGTGAGATGGTGGAAGCTCTCGAGAAAAGAGTGGCAGAGCTGGAAAAACAGGCACCTGTTGCTGAGCCAGATGTAGAAAGTGCAGGTGAAGAAAGTGCAGGTGAAGAGTAACCTTCGCGCTCAGTGTTAATGGAAGGCCGCCTGGTCAGGAGGCTTTCCATAGGTCGAATCATTACCTTTCTGATGATAGAAACAGTTCTACTCGCCTGTTCTGGGCGTGGCTCTTTTCATCGTTTCCTCGTGTCAGCAGCCGCTCGCTACCATGACTTGTTAACCGCATACGCTTTTTGGCGACACCCTGCTCTTGAAAAAATGCAGCAACAGACTGCGCACGGCGCATGCCCAAACCTTTATTGTAATTGGGGATGCCCCGCTCATCGGCATGCCCCTCAATCATAATTGTTCCTGGCATGGCTTTAAGTTGGGGAACCAATGCCTTCAATTCTATTCTGGCGTCATCAGTGAGAGTGGATTTATTAAAACCAAAGTGGAAAACAGCATCGATTTCTTCAGTAGTAATGGTGTCTTCTTTTACCAACTGTTCTATTTCTTTTTCGTGAGTTTGATCAGCTCCGGGAATAGTTAAACCTGAAGGAGGCATTTCAGCCATGCCATCTGCATCAGTGCCAGTATAGATATCTGCTGGTGTAACCTGTGGTGATGCAACGGGCAACTCTTCTGGCTTGGCATTTTCATCTCGGCAGCCTGCCAGAGTAGCGCTGAGAATAAGACAGATGACAACCGAAACTGAATGCAACGAACGATTATACAAAGTCATAGACGCCTATCCGAGAGCCATGAATCAACAACGGTCACAAGGATAGACCCATTACTCTGAGCCTGCTTTCAGACTGGCCTCACACCATTCAATCGGGCAAAGCACGTTTCTTTTGCGGTTTCGATGAAATCCATCATGTAAGGCTGGCCTTTATGTTCTGTACGAATGGCTGCATACAGTGTGCACCAGATTCCTTTTTCCCCCAGTTTTCGGGTCTGGATATGACTTTTGTCCAGATACTCTGCAAGGGCCCAGTTAGGTAAAGCGCAAACACCTCTCTGGCTGGCAACCAGTTGCAGCATCATAAGCGTGAGTTCAACTGTTCGAATCGCCTCAGGCTCTATGTTGGCCGGATCCATAAAGTCACGGAACACGGCTAAACGTTCGTGTTCCACCGGATAGGTGATCATAATTTCCGGTTCCAGATCTTTTGGTTCAATCCACTCCTTTTCTGTCAGAGGATGACGGCGGGAGATAGCCAGCAGCATTTCGTATTGGAACAAAGGAATATATTCCAACTCCGGGCTGTTCATTGGATCTGAGGTAATAACCAGATCAAGCTCTCCGCGAGACAGTGCAGGTAAAGGGGCAAAATTAAAACTGCTGGCAAAGTCCATTTCTACTTCCGGCCAGTGCTCTCTGTAGCGGTCGATCGTGGGCATCAACCACTGAAAACAACTATGGCATTCAATAGCCATATTCAAACGACCCGATTCTCCCCCCGCCAACCGTAATAAATCCTGTTCAGCAAGGCGGACCTGTGGAAGCAGTTCATCTGCCAGCGTCAGTAATCGCAGCCCCGCTGTTGTGAAGCGAGGAGGCTTGGTTTTGCGAACAAATAGTTCCATGCCAATGCGGGACTCCAGTTCTTTAATCTGGTGGGAGAGTGCAGATTGGGTGAGATGCAACATGCGCGCGGCCTCAACCAGGCTTCCGGTCTGTCTGAGTGCGTGGAGTGTTTTCAGGTGGTGCAGGCCTAAACCGATCTGTGAAGTCATGGTTGGAAATTCGTTGTTATCTATTGTGGGAGAAATTTTATATTAATTTTCCTCACTTTAAAGGTGAAAATAATGAGTTTGATTCAAATTTATTAATATCTGACACTTCCCTTAACCACAGAAAAAAAGACTCAGACATTTTCACGGAGGAGGGGAAATGGCGGTATCACATAACTTGGGTTTTCCGAGAATAGGCGCAAACCGGGAGTTAAAGAAAGCTCAGGAAGCTTACTGGAAAGGTGAGCTTTCCCAGAATGAGTTGCTTGCAGAAGGTAAGCGACTCAGAGCTTTGCATTGGGATATTCAGCAAAAAGCGGGGTTAGATTTGATCCCAGTGGGTGATTTCGCCTGGTACGATCAGGTTCTTAACCACTCCTTAATGTTGGGCGCTGTCCCCAAACGTTTTGCTCAAGATGGAGCTGACCCCAGTGATATCGATACGCTATTTCGTATAGCTCGTGGTCGGGCACCCAGCGGCCAACCCGCAGCCGCCAGTGAAATGACCAAATGGTTCGATACCAACTATCACTACATAGTGCCTGAGCTGCACGAAGGTCAGACGTTTAGCTTTGCCTGTCGTTCAATTATTGAGGAAACCAAAGAAGCCCTGGCGCTAGGCCATAAAGTGAAGCCCGTTCTTGTTGGCCCTCTCACCTGGTTGTGGCTTGGTAAGGTAAAAGGGGAGAGTTTCGACCGGCTCACACTTCTGGACGACATTGTTAATGTTTATGGAGAAGTGCTCTCTGAGCTTGCAGAATTGGGCATTGAGTGGGTGCAGATTGATGAACCTGTTATCGTTCTGGATTTGCCTACCGAATGGCAGCAGGCTTTAGAGTCTGTGTATAACCGTTTGCAGAGCACCAAAGTAAAGATACTGCTGGCAACATATTTTGGCGGACTGAATGGCCATGCTGCACTTGTTACCAGCCTGCCTGTAGCTGGTATTCATATTGATGCAGTGAGAGCTCCTGAAGACGTCATCACTCTGGTCGATCGCATTTCACCACATACTGTACTGTCTGTTGGTGCAGTGAATGGCAGAAATATCTGGCGGGCAGATATCAGCAAGATTCTTGAAAACCTGAAGTTTGCTTCAGAGAAACTGGGTGAAAGACTGTGGATTGCTCCCAGCTGCTCTTTGCTGCATGTTCCTGTTGATGTGGACAATGAAGACAAACTGGATGACGAGCTCAAAGGCTGGTTGGCTTTTGCAAAGCAAAAATGTGATGAAGTTTCTGTTATCAGCGCCATTATTAATGGCGCTGATAACGACAAAGCCCAAGCTCTGAAGACAACCTCAGATCAGGTTGTTGAGCAGCGAAGAATATCAGCGAGAATCCATGATCCGGCTGTTCAGCAGCGGGTGCAGGCCATTGGTTCTGATATGGATAAACGTCATTTGTCCTATGAGGCACGTGCACAGATTCAAAAGCAGGTTTTGAATCTGCCTTTGTATCCAACTACAACAATTGGCTCATTTCCACAAACCACAGACATTCGCCGGGCACGCAGATTGTTCAAGAAAGGTGAGCTTTCTGAAGTAGATTACCGAGTTTCTATGGAAGCGGAAATCAAAGATGCTGTAGCCCGTCAGGAACAGCTTGGCCTTGATGTTCTGGTTCATGGTGAAGCCGAGCGTAATGACATGGTCGAATACTTCGGCGAGCAGTTAAAAGGTTTTGTATTCACCACGAATGGCTGGGTACAGAGTTACGGCAGCCGTTGCGTAAAACCGCCGGTGATTGTTGGTGATATTTCTCGCCCTGAGCCGATGACGGTTGAGTGGAGTGCGTTTGCCCAGAAGCAAACAAAACAGCCAATGAAAGGCATGCTGACTGGGCCTGTGACGATTTTGTGCTGGTCATTTCCGCGAGAAGATGTGGACCGAAAAGAGTCCTGCCTGCAATTGGCGCTGGCGTTGCGAGATGAAGTTGTTGATCTGGAAAAAGCCGGTATTGGCATTATTCAGATTGATGAACCCGCTATACGGGAAGGTTTGCCTTTAAAGAAAAGAGACTGGCCAGCCTATCTGAACTGGGCAACGCAGAGCTTCCGGATTTCTGCCAGTGGTGTGGAAGATAAAACCCAGATTCATACACACATGTGTTACAGCGAGTTTAACGACATCATTGAATATATCGCGTCTATGGATGCCGATGTGATTACTATTGAAACATCCCGTTCTGATATGGAATTACTGGATGCCTTCGAGAAGTTCCATTATCCCAATGAAATAGGGCCGGGGGTTTACGATATCCATTCACCAAATGTTCCGGAAAAAGAATGGATGAAACAGCTGATGTTGAAGGCTGCAGAAAAGATTCCTGCCGAGCGTTTGTGGATAAACCCGGATTGCGGACTGAAAACCCGCGGATGGCCAGAGGTGGAAGAAGCTTTAGCTAACATGGTTGCAGTCGCTAAAGAACTTCGCGCGTAATATCTATCAGGCCGTATGCAATATGCGGCCTGATAGATCAACCCAATTATCTTCTTATCATGCTCTCTCAGTAAGACAGATATTAAAGGGCGGCTGCCAGCTCACTGGCTAATTTAATAGCACGCTTGGCATCCAGCTCTCCGGCCAGCTCTGCGCCGCCAACAAGATGCAGGTTAAAGTCGCGGTTCTGCTCCTGCTCAAGCTCTTTATGAAGCTGATTCACGCTAACTTGACCTGCGCACAGCACAACATGGTCAACATCCAGAACCCGCTGCTCCTTCACTTCCTGACCTTGCTTACCCGTGGTAATAGTGATGTGAAGACCTTCATCATCAACTTTGTCGTAAGACACACCACCAATGGTTTCTACGCCTTTCATCTTTACAACAGCGCGGTGTACCCAGCCTGAGGTTTTGTTCAAACCTTTACCGAAAGATGATGACTTACGCTGCAGCATGTAAACCTTACGTGGAGAAGGTTCGATAGCGGCTTTCACAAGACCGCCACGCACTTCGTTGCTGCTGTCCACTCCCCACTCTTTCATCCAGGCTTCTTTATCAAGAGTGATGGATTTGCCTTCGTGGGTGAGATATTCACACATATCAAAGCCAATACCACCGGCACCCATAACGGCCACTTTCTTACCAAGCTCAACATCTGTGCTCAACACTTCCTGATAGGTGACAACCTTCGGATGATCAACGCCAGGCATATTCGGGATTCGTGGTTCAACACCACTGGCAATGACAATGTCATCAAAACCAGTAGTCTTCAGTTCTTCAGAGGATACCCGGGTGTTCAGTTTCAGATCGATGTTATGAACCTCAACCTGCTTCAGGTAGTAGCGAATGGTTTCCCTGAACTCTTCTTTACCGGGAATCATACTGGCGTAGTTAAACTGGCCACCAATCTCGCTACGGCCTTCAAACAGTGTGACCTTATGGCCACGCTGTGCAGCAACCGTTGCGCAGGCAAGACCAGCAGGGCCGGCACCAACAACGGCAACTTTGCGAGCATTCAGAACAGGTGTGTACAACAGTTTGGTTTCATGACCTGCACGAGGGTTAACCAGGCAGCTGGCACGTTTGCCTTGGAAAGTGTGATCCAGGCAGGCCTGGTTACAGGCGATACAGGTGTTGATTTCGTCAGCCCGGCCTTCTGCAGCTTTGTTAACCCACTCAGAGTCGGCAAGGAATGGGCGTGCCATGGAAATCATATCTGCTGCGCCAGATGAGACAATCTCTTCCGCTACATCCGGCATATTGATTCGATTTGAGGCTACAACCGGAACGTTAACAGAGGCTTTGACTCTGGCTGTAACATCGGAGAAAGCTGCACGGGGTACAGACGTAACAATGGTTGGTATACGGGCTTCGTGCCAGCCAATACCGCTGTTGAAAATAGTGACACCGCACTTTTCAAGTTCCTGAGCCAGCTGAATAACTTCTTCGATTGTTGAACCACCTTCAACAAGGTCCAGCATGGACAGGCGGAACATAATGATGAAGTCTTCACCAACAGCCTTGCGAACCTGGCTAACAACTTCCAGTGCGAAGCGGATACGGTTCTCATACGAACCACCCCACTCGTCATCACGGTGGTTGGTTCGCTTGTTAATCATTTGGCAGATGAAATAACCTTCGGAACCCATTATTTCTACACCATCATAACCTGCTTTCCTGGCCAGTTTGGCGCAGCGCACATAGTCGTCGATAGTCTTGTAAATTCCGCGGCTGCTGATCTCCCTTGGTTTGAACATTGATATAGGGGATTTAATTGCAGTCGGCGCAACGTTAAAGGGGGTATAACCGTAACGACCAGCATGAAGAATCTGCAGCAGAATTTTACCATCGGCATCGTGTACAGCTTTGGTGACTTTTTTGTGGAAAGGTACTTGCCAGTTGCTAATCAGCTTGGAGCCAAAGGGGAGAAGATCACCCTCACGGTTAGGAGAAAACCCACCGGTAACAACAAGACCGGCTCCGCCTCGGGCACGTTCAGCAAAGTACTCAGCCATTTCGCTAAAGTGCCAGGGGCGATCTTCCAGACCAACGTGCATAGAGCCCATCATGACCCGGTTTTTCAGGGTAGTAAAACCAAGATCCAGAGGTTCCATGATTTTTGGATAGGGTGTGTTGCTGCTCATCTGGCTTATCTCTTTTGTTATTTCGGCATACGGTCACGACTGCCAGAGAATATAGGGGGGCACAGAACAGAGGTAAATGATCAAAAAAGGCAGATTGCTGTCTAAAAATGACATGCCCTATGGATCTATCTATGGATCTATCTATGGATCTATCTATGGATCTATCTATGGATCTATCTATGGATCTATCTATGGATCTATCTATGGATCTATCTATGGATCTATCTATGGATCTATCTATGGATCTATGGTGAACCATGTATCCATAAGTTCAGTAATGATTTCCTCTGAGCAGGAAGCTGTGTCTGCAGCGTTGTAGTCCAGAAGGCGCTGCCGTTCTTGACTGCACCATCCGTGGTATCACAGTGAACACAGGTCATTAAAATGGTTGCCATGGGGAGTAGAAAAATGGCGGAGAATACTAGAGGAAAATGCTACCCCTTGAACAGGTAGATTCGCCGCTGATCCAGTGTATGGCTATTACTTGCTGCCAGTGCGGATGTCAGCACACCTGAAAGGAGTGGAGATAACTTTCGTTTTATTCTGGTTGTGGTGATAAGCGCTGTTTCTTGAGAGGAGGCTCTTGAGTCTCAGGGGCGTCATTATTGTTGTCTTCGGTATCGCTTGTCCTGTCAGGTTGAACAGAGGCACTGGAAGTCGCTTCTTGATCATTCCCGTTGAGCAAGTTTTTTCTGGTTAACATTTTTTCAAACATGGTTATTGTTCTCTCAGATACAAACTTATGTTCCTTCATTACTGACAGGGTGTTGCGGTAAGTTGGCCAGTACCACTGGTTCTGGGAGTAGACATGAATCTTATATTTTTGAAGATTGCGAATAGTGGTCAAATTGTCAGAGTGTCTTTTTGGAAGGAACCTTTTGATCATTTCATTAGATGCACTGACAAAGCCTGCTCGGGCGAGAGATATGAGTGTCCTATTCGTGTAGAACTTCGGACTTTTCTGGATTTCATCATTAACGTCTTGCCTTAGATTTCTGACACTTTCTTCCAGTCCTTTGGGTATAGCGAGATCAAGCCCGTCTTTTGCACAGTTTTCCGTAGATGGGGGTTGCCAGCAGAAAGGCAGGTTTTCGGCAATATATACTGAGAAATGTCGTTTATCTTCTGGCTTTGTGCGGTTTATTCGGTATGTAGTTAATCCGTGTCGGAGTAAGTATTCCGCTATCTCTCTTGCAGTCCATTTATCGCCGCCGTAAGGCGGATAAATCTTTTTGTCGTTGAGGAATCCTGCAGCTTTGCTGGTACAGGACATGACTTGATGTGTGATCATTTTATCCAGAGGGTATGTGTACCAGAGGCTGGCGAGTTTGGATCTTATTTTTTGTGAGTAGTCGTCATATTTATAAGTTATATCCTGCTCAACAAGCTCTCCTATACCAAGGACACTGCGTGAGCCGCCATTGGGTAACGCTTCTGATACACAAATGGCTTTTTGAGGGTGCAGAAGAGCTGCGTGGGTATCTCTCATTTTGATATCGGCAGTAAGCTCCATCTCGGCTGCAATATGTGTCGCCAGCATCTGCCCATTTTGCAGGATAAGGTTATTGATACCCAGCCCGGCACAGACAGCTAACAGCAAGGGTTTGTCCCAGTTTTCCTTGTTCTGGTTCACTGCATCTTCAAGCTCAGGAATATCTTCTCTCAGGTGTGAGTTGATAGTTGATAGAGGACACATACACTCCAGAGAACTAATGACAGAACTGCTGAATCTGGCTGTGTCTCTTTCCTTAACCCTGATAAAGCAGTGGCGGATATGACATTCAAGCCACATCCGGCTTTCCGGGTTATCATCCCCGATTTTTTCGTGAAGGCATTCGTTTCTGGTTTTTTCACCCGCATCACCTGTTGCTTCGGTGACGGCTCTCCATATTTCTAAAAGGCGATCATGGGAGGCAGAGTCATCCTGAACATCTTCAACGTTAGGGGTGCTTATCAAAAGAGGATCATTGATTAAACTGGTGGCCTCTTCCGGCATATGTGTATTAATAAATTGAACTAACTGCGGAATTGTTGTGTATTTCTCTTCTGGTTTTCCTGTTATTGATAGTGTTTTTAGTGGGCCACCGTTTATTATTTTCTGTAGGGAGTAATGTCTAACTGTTATAAATTCTTTCACCAGAGCTTTGGCAGCCTCAGTACTTCCGTTGCTAATGAGCCTTCTTATTTTGTCACTGGCTATGCGATTTGTTCCCATCTGGTGCACAAGGTCATTGATATCTTCACTGCTTTCAAGGTTGTTTCGGTTTATAAACCCACTAAGGTTTTCATGTGTCAATTCTTCCTGAGTGTCACAGGTGCGCAGGCCAGTCGATCTCAGTAGTTTTGCCAGAGGGTTTGTATGTTTTCCATCAGCTAACTGTTGGCGAATAGAGCGTTTCAGATAGATCGCATACTTTTCCGGTTGAGAGCGTGACAAGTGCCATAGCCAATCCGGGTGTATAAGCCTGTTGGAGGTTGCCAGATCAAACAGATTGCTCTCAAGCAGATAACTCCCGAGAGTTGGGATAGACCACTTTTTGTCTGCTTGACCCAAGGCGGGAACCGTGCCATCCAGCATGGTCAGAAGTGCCCTGTAAAAATCCCTGATAAAGCAGAATTCTTTTGTACTCCAGGTGTCTTGTTTCTCGAATTCTTCCGCCAGGAGCAATGGCGTGCCAGGGTGATGATATCGCCAGTGTTTAGCAAATGATAGAATGAACGCTTCAAGGTTTTCCTTCCCACCTTCACAGGCTTTCTCATAAGAAACCTGTAACGTGTTGTGGAGGGATACCGCCTCTTCTTCAGGGGGCAATGTTGGAGCAGCTTCGCAATACACAGGAGCATACACATCGGAAATTTTCAGATCTGTGAGCTTCTTGACTTTTTTTTTCATGCTTTCATTCCAAAAAATCCACACCAACTCATAGCTTGGGTCGAACTCTTCCTGATTTTCATCACCTTCAAAGTAATCGAAGAAAAGTTCCCGTGAATCTGGCCCAATCTCCTGTCTGGCCTGGAAAATAACCTGTACAGGAAGGGGAGTGTTTGGGTCAGATGTTTTCATGAGTTTCTGTGCATCTACCACGGGCACTAAGCTTGTTTCTTCACTACCTTCTTGTTCCATGTAGCAGTAGACATCTGGATTTACGAGGGTAACAATTTCAGCATTAGCTTCAGATTTTTGATGATTGATCATCCGGATAGAACGGTCTGCCGGAAGAATACCTAACTGTATATCAGTTCTCGATTTCCATTTGACCCGCACATGAGTCCATAAAATATATTCATACTGAGAGACTGGCTGGACTTCATTATTGTCATCAATAACGAAAGCCAGAAAGCATGACATTCTGTGATCACCGGCCCAGTCCTGATGCTTGAGCCTAAAGGCAAATTTTGCTCCTCGTGAGTATGACGACAGAGTCTCCTTTTCAAGAAAGGTTGTTCCTTCAGGTGTGAAAACACCCCTTCCCGCAATGTTGGACTCATCCACGACCAGGTCATGATCAGGTAGCTCGGCATTGCGCATTAAACGAGCGACATAAGTATTGGGTTGCACAACTTCAACCGAGTCAGCCCGAAGGGACAGGTAGGTGTGTTTGTCAGGCCCACTTTTGGAGCTAATCAGATGTATATCAGAGACCGGCGCTTTTTGTACTCGTGTTATACGTGCAGGTCGTTTGCGTTTGGTGGGCGGAGGGGGAGTCTGCTGAACCATGGTTGACGGCCGTAAAGCGGAGTCGTAGTTTCTGCTTGCTGATGCCATTGTTGACTATCCAACAGTCTCTGGAGAGAGTTAGATATCAGTAGGTGCAGTTAGTTCGGAGGGGGTTAGTACATGTGACAGGAGTGATGAGAAAGGCTGACTTTACCTGTTTGTCTCATCCAGCCTCCCCTGAATCAGGGGAGGCGAATATTGGCGGTTAGTGACGGTTCCAGGCATGAAACTTCTCAAGAAACTTCATGGCTTTTTCCGGTACATGAGCCTTCTTCCATTCACCGGCTGCATATTTATTGGTTTCTGAAAGAGTTGGGTAAATATGGATGGTGCCAAGAATCTTATTGAGACCCAGTCCGTGCTTCATGGCTGTGATGTACTCGGTAATCAGTTCACCTGCGTGATAGCCGACAATGGTACAGCCAAGAATCTTGTCTTTACCGGGAACTGTTAATACTTTGATAAAGCCTTTGGCTTCACCGTCGGCTAAAGCACGATCAAGGTCATCTATACCAAAGCGGGTGACCTCGTATTCGATTCCTTGTTCTTTGGCCTCCATTTCGTTCAGGCCAACTCTGGCAACTTCCGGATCGATAAAGGTTGCCCAGGGCATAACAGAATAATCGACTTTAAACTTCTTAAAGCGGCCAAACAAAGCGTTCACTGCTGCATACCATGCCTGATGAGCGGCGGCATGGGTGAACTGGTAAGGGCCAGCAACGTCACCACAGGCGTAAATATTGGGATATTTGGTTTGCAGGTATTCGTTAACCGTTACAGTGCCGTTTGGATTGGTTTCCAGCCCCAGGTTTTCCATGCCGAGTGAAGCAGTATTGGCTTTGCGTCCCAACGCCAGCAGGGCAACATCGAACTCGATAGTTTTGAGTTCACCTTCATGTCTGGCTTCCAGCCACTGTTTGTCGCCTTCTTTGTGGAAGGCAACCGCTTCATAGCCAACCCGCAGATCAATGCCATCCTTGCGGAACTGTTCCATTACAACTTCAGCAACATCGGCATCTTCTCGTGGAAGGATGCGGTTGGAACGATCTACCTGAATCACTTGAATGCCAAGACGGTTAAAAGCCTGTGCCAGCTCTGAACCAATAGGGCCACCGCCCAAAACCAGCATATGTTGAGGCTTTTCACGAATCTCCCAGATGGTATCAGAAGTGTAATAGGTGACTTGATCCAGGCCGGGAACAGGTGGAACAAACGGTCGGCCACCACTGGCAATAATAATGTTTTTTGCCCGAATGGTTTTGTCGCCGGTTTTTACTTCCCAAGGGGATACCAGTGTTGCAGTGCCTTGAACACAATCAACGCCTAAACCAGAATAGCGCTCTACAGAGTCATGGGGTTCTACCTGCTTGATCACAGATTGCACACGTTCCATGACGGCACGGAAATCAACGTCAGCCTGAGCATTTTTGATTCCGAATTCATCAGCTCTGTGAACATAGTGATTAATGCGGGAGGATCGAATCAAGGCTTTACTGGGTACGCAGCCTGTATTAAGGCAGTCACCACCCATCTGATGTTTCTCGATCAGAGTAACCTTAGCTTTTACTGCTGCGGCTATATAAGCACTGACAAGACCGCCGGAACCTGCGCCAATTACAGCAAGGTTAGTATCAAACGATTCTGGTTTCGTGAAACCTTTATAAACTTTGCGAGCTTGCAGGGTGTTCATAATCGCACGGGCAACCCATGGGAAAGTTGCCAGCAAGACAAAAGAAAAAACCAGGCCGGGGGTTGCAATACCTTTAACCGAGAACTCTTTTACCTGCCCAAGCTGGGCACCAGCATTCACGTAAACAGCCGTCCCTGCCAGCATGCCAATCTGGCTTACCCAGTAGAACGTCCAGGCACGGATTTTGGTCAATCCCATCACAAGATTGATAACCATAAAGGGCACAACAGGAATCAGGCGCAGGCTGAACAGATAAAATGCGCCATCTTTTTCAACGCCGGTATTCACGCTTTTCAGATAACTGCCAAACTTGCTTTGTACCCAGTCCTGCAGCAGGGTTCGGGATACAAGCATTGCGAGAGTTGCACCGATGGTGCTGGCGAAAGAGATGATCAGCAGGCCTTCAGCCAGACCAAACAGTGCACCGCCAAACAGTGTCATCACGGCAGCGATAGGCAGCGAAAGCGCTGTGACCAGTACGTAGATACTAAAGAATATCCCGGCCGTGAGCAGAGGATTTTCCGCTTTCAGTTCATTGAAAAAGTCAAAGGTCAGATACTGCCCAAGGCCTAAGCCATAAAAAGCACCAATGGCAGCAATAATGGCAATGAGCAGCAGGAGTTTTGTGTAGCGCATGAGCCTGTATCCATGTTCTTGTATTGGCTGATACGGAAGGCGTCAGTCAGTGGATTCAAAAGTATAACTTTTAGTGAAGTCTACAAGCGATGAAAATGCAGGATATAGAGATCATAACCATGCTGTTCCATATAACTGTTCAAGATATCCACGGGAGGTCTGTCTTCCTGGCCGGGAGCTGGATCAAGCCTTGTGACATAACTACTCATATCATCCGAGATATACCAGCGACCTTCTCTCAGGTCAGCTGACAGATAATGACCACTGTCTATGGTTTCACCGAAGTGCATCACAACACTATCGAGCTGCATATGAATATCTTTTCTTGAAGTCGAAGACATATCCTGTGTGTAAACCGGGATTATGAGCTTGTCGCCACCGGCAAGAAGATGCCGACTGACCTTTCGCAGCTTATCTGTTTGGGCTGAACTGTTGGAATAGAGGCGAACCTGTGTCGTTATATGTTGTAGATCTTCTGGATTGTCGGGCGTTAGCATAATTGTTTTAAAATAAGAGAGGGGCCTGCTGGTGGATTTACCGTTTTCAAATTCAGCGGGAGGGATTTCGAAAATTTCCCTTTCCAGGAGCGTGGCCTCAATTGTCTCATAAACGCCCTTCGGCATGTTCATTTCCTTCGCTTCCGTAGAAGAAATCCTTACACCTTCCGTTTCCGGACACCACTCCCGGTGTAAATACTCCTTGTGGAGAATGTCGTTAAAACTGCGAATCTTGTGTCTATCAATATGCTCAGGTGTTGGTATGGCCAGTTCAATGGTGGCGAGCCCACCTTCTTTCACGCTGTGTTTTACATCTCCACCAAAGTGATATTTATGATAAGTATTCCCTTCTACTGAGAACTCCATTTTCGTTCCGTGGATCAGGGACGCCGCTTTATTGTGGCTCATTCCCAGTGCATCAAAGAGTCCCACAAGAAATTCATGGGCATCATGCTGCTGGAGAGCCCACATTGACGAAGAGCCAAGAATCAGCCCTAAATGTACACCGTCCTCTGTCTGCCCATAATCCTGTGCGGCTTGGAAAAAGCGTTGCTGGTCGGCTTTTAGTACTTTCTGACTAACAGCTTTTAATGAATTCTGGCGAAGGGTTCGCATGAGGGTAATGAATGACTCACGAAGTTCGGCAAGTTCATCACTTTCTTCAGAGCTACTGTTTGCAGAAGTAAAAACACCGTCTTCAAGCTCTGCTAGCTCTTGATTTGTCAGGGTGTGGCTCAGATAGCTGAGAGTGGCATTAAAGAAACAGTTATTCCCCATATGGCTAAGGGTGGGTTCCGAGGTTGTTTTCTCTTCGTGGAGGGTTTCGGTGATAGAGTTGGCTCCAATGGCTTTTATGGTTTGTGTTTCCCGCAGCAGATGAAGCTGTGTGACCGTGAAGCCAAAAAATTTTGATGGAGGAGCATTACTACTGTAATGATCCTCGTAATATTGGGTAAGGTTGTGAAAGGTATCCCCAAACAGTGAGTACTGTGCATCGATAAGCCAGGCGACGAAGGCAGAGCTGCCTCCTGAAGCCAGAGAAGAATTGATCCATCCCATTGATCGAAAAATCCGTTCAAACGTCACGCTTGCAGAGAAATAAAGGGCCAGATAGAGAGGCATAAACATAAGATCTGTTTGCCAGGCAGCGATTTTAGTGACAACGGTGCTATTAGAAGAGGGCGGCCTTATAGGAATCGTGTTTATTTTCTTGGGCATGGAGTAGATAAACATCGGTGTCTTCTCGCTGAGCAGTGTATGACCAAGGTCTGGCGCCATAGACCAGGTCATTGCCATTTCACATTCTGTCTCTTTATTGCAGGGAAGAAAGGGGACAAAAAAACGTTCGTTAATTTTTTTTCCATTGAGTGGTGGCAGAGTCTTAAAGTGGCTATCAGGTTTGAAATAGTAGTGAGAGCCATGAGAGTAACTTGCCTCAAAAGAGAGCTCGCCGCATTCACACTTTCCCGGGCTAAAACGAAAATCCAGAAAACACTTAAACAGTGATGTAATAAACTCCAAACCCCGCGGCTGAAGAAAGGCCATGACAGATGGGACTTTTTGAGTTTTTATGATTTTAGAGAGAGTAGCTCCCCAGACAGGGATATAAACATTCATACCCTTATCTTCTGGCTTACCAATCTTGATTTCTACAGAGGTGTGAGTGCCACGCCAAGTCAGCGATACTTCATCACTGTTCATTAAAAACATTTGGTAAGCCAGAGTGTAAAGGAGATTGTTGTTTTTCGTTTTTTTTAATGGAAATCCAAATAGTCTGACTGGCGGGTGTTGAAAAACCAGCTTCTGTTCATTGGGGGAAACATGCAGAGTAATCATTAAGCGTTCAGCGAGTGAGTGATTATCGGCAATAACTATTTGGTAGACTTTTGAGGTTTGTTTTTCCCTAAAGGCTTTCCAGTGCTGTTTGAAGTAGTAAACCGGCAGAATCAATGCAGGCAAAGAGGCTGCCAGCTGTACCTGCCAGCTATTGGTTACAACACTACAAAGCTGAGGAGCATTACTGATAAGGGCTGTACCTATCGCAGCGGCCAGGCTCAGGGATAAATGATGTTGCAGGTGGCGGTTTTCGAATTGCACTCCATTGTTTGCATTCCATGAGAGCCAGGAATCATGGGCACCTTCAATGTAAAAACGTTCAAGAAAGGAATTTTTGTTGTAACGATGGTAATAATCACGGGGAGGCGTGGTCACAACCTCCTCATGGGGGTTGTCGTAAGCCTGCAGCAATCCCTGCCTGAAAAGCAGGCATAAACACAACAGAATCACGACGCGCTTGACGGGCATTCGGGAGTCCATTCAAAAACGAAGCGTAAAAGTAGCAGCCACTGGAATGCGAAGAGTTGTAATTTTGTTAAAACCGATGGATGTCAGTTCAGATACGCCCGGAAACAAGCCATAATATCCTTCTCTCTGTGCCGGTTGGATTCAGGCCGGTGGCAGATAATAGAAAGGAGTAACTTCATTGAATCCTGTTCAACGTTCCTACCCGGCCAGCCGTCCACGTCGTATGCGCAAAGATGATTTTTCCCGCCGCCTGATGCGTGAGAATCGTCTCTCGGTAGATAACCTGATTTACCCGGTTTTTGTGCTGGAAGGGCAGATGACTCGGGAATCAGTAGCGTCCATGCCTGGTGTTGAACGCCTGAGCCTTGATGAGCTGCTTAAAGATGCAGAAGAATGGGTGAAGCTTGGTATTCCTGCTCTGGCCATATTTCCGGTTGTTTCGGCAGAAAAGAAATGTCTGGAAGCCAAAGAAGCCTGGAACCCCAATGGCCTGGTTCCCAGAACTATTAAAGCCCTGAAATCCCGCTTTCCGGAGCTGGGTGTTATTACCGATGTGGCTCTTGATCCTTACACTATTCATGGTCAAGACGGTCTGCTGGATGATTCCGGCTATGTAATGAATGATGAAACGGTGTCTGCTCTGATTAAGCAGGCCGTCAGCCATGCAGAAGCCGGTGCTGATATGATTGCACCTTCCGATATGATGGACGGTCGTATTGGCGAAATCCGCACGGCTCTGGAAGAAAGTGGTCATATCCATACCCGTATTCTCGCTTATTCTGCCAAGTACGCTTCCAGCTATTACGGGCCATTCCGCGATGCGGTGGGTTCTGCTGGCAACCTCGGCAAAGGCAACAAATACACCTATCAGATGGATCCAGCGAATTCTGATGAAGCCATTCACGAAGTGGCTATGGATTTGCAGGAAGGAGCGGATATGGTGATGGTCAAGCCGGGTATGCCTTATCTGGATATCGTTCGCAGGGTAAAAGATACCTTTGGCGCACCAACCTTTGTTTATCAGGTAAGTGGTGAATACGCCATGCATATGGCTGCAGCCGAAAATGGCTGGCTGGATGGCGAGGCCGTGATGATGGAAAGCCTGATTGCCTGTCGCCGGGCCGGTGCCGATGCCATTCTCACTTATTTTGCCCCTCAAGCCGCAAAATTACTGAAACAGGGTAACTGATACTATGGAGCAGCTGGCCGCCTATACGCTTCTGCTCCTGCCCCTGATATTCAGCCCGGGGCCAGCCAACCTTACTATGTGTACGTTGGCTGGTCGCTATCAGCTGGCTCAGGTCAGCTGGTTTATCCTTGGAGCTAATGTTGTTACCGGTCTAATGGTTTTAGCCGGTTTGTTGGGAGCCGCTGAATTACTGGAACAGTTTCCAGCTTTTGCCAAAGCATTGAAATACGCTGGGTGTGGCTATCTGTTATGGATAGCTATAGGTATGCTAAAGCCATCAAAGGGTTCTGAAAATAGCGGATCTCAGATCCCAGCCGTTCAGCCCGGTTTCTGGCAGGGTTTGGTGTTTCAGTCTTTAAACCCCAAACTGATGCTGATTATTGTGGCCACAATGGCCGGGTTTGATGTCAGTAATGTGCAGGTTGTGGCGGCGATGGCTACCGTATTTGTTATTCTGCACTTTATGTCCCATTACCTGTGGGCACTTTTTGGCCAGATTGTTCTCAAACAACTGGCAGAAAGTCCCGGCTGGTCGACTTTGCCGGGTATAATGCTGTTAATGGTCAGTGTCTGGATGCTGGTTCTCGGCTAGATAACCCATGAGTGGGTGTGAGGGAGGAGTGATGCACGACGTTGGAGCTACCGGGAAAGCCACCGGAGATGTGGTTAGTGGAGCTGCGGTAAAACCGGAAGATGTGAAGCCTCTGCTCACAGACTATACCAACCCTGATTATTACCTGAACCGAGAGTTGAGCCATCTTCAGTTCAATATCCGGGTTCTCGAACAGGCATTGAACGAAGAGCACCCACTGCTCGAACGCTTACGCTTCCTGCTGATTTTCTCCAGTAATATGGATGAACTCTTTGAGATCCGGGTGTCCGGCCTCAAACAGCAGATTGAGTTCGCCCGTGAACAGGTTGGCCTGGATGGCATGCGCCCGGCTGAGGTGTTAAAGGAAATCAGTCGCCTGACTCATATTCAGGTAGAAAGGCAGTACAACATTCTTAATGAAGTTCTGTTGCCTTCCATGCGGGAAAAGGGAATGTATTTCCTGCGTCGGAATGAGCTGTCCGATGCCCAGAAAAGCTGGATCAGAACATTTTTCTTTCAGGAAATCATGCCAATTATCAGCCCGATTGGGCTTGATCCCGCGCACCCGTTCCCACGCCTGGCAAACAAGATACTGAACTTTATTGTTGAGCTGGATGGTAAAGATGCCTTTGGCCGGGAAACCGGTATGGCGATTATTCCTGCTCCTCGCTCATTGCCGCGAATTGTCAGGCTGCCCCGCCACGTTTGCGAAGATGATGGTGAATATAATGTATTTTTGTCGTCGATTATTCACCAGCATGCAGAGGATCTTTTCCCAGGCATGAGAGTAATGGGCTGTTACCAGTTCCGCTTAACCAGAAACAGTGACCTCAGTCTTGAAGATGACGATGTAGAAGATTTGGCAACCGCCTTGCAGGGAGAGCTTCTCTCCCGCCGTTATGGTGATGCTGTACGCCTTGAGGTTGTGGATAACTGCCCAAGATATCTGTCTGACTTCCTCCTGAACCAGTTTGGTTTGACGGAAGATGAGCGTTACGAAATTAATGGCCCGGTAAACCTGACCCGGATGATGGATGTTTGTAACAGCGATAACCATCCGGAGCTACAATTCCAGCCATTCACACCTGGTTATCCCAAAGGTTTGCCAACTAAGGGCGACAAACTGATGGATGCAGTTAGCAAGGAAGATGTGCTTCTGTTGCATCCGTTTCAATCATTTACCCCAGTTGTAGATTTGTTGCGGCAGTCAGCAAAAGATCCGCAGGTGCTGGCCATTAAGCAAACTCTTTATCGCACGGGTTCCCGCTCACAAATGGTGGATGCACTGGTTGAAGCCGCACGTCATGGTAAAGAAGTGACTGTAGTAGTGGAGATCCGCGCCCGCTTTGATGAAGAAGAAAATCTCAAGCTTGCACGCCGTTTGCAGGAAGCTGGGGCCATCGTCGTGTATGGGGTGGTGAGCTATAAAACCCATTCCAAAATGATGTTGATTGTGCGTCGTGAAGGACGAAAAGTTGTTCGTTATGTTCACCTTGGTACCGGTAACTATCATCAGGGTAATGCTCGTCTTTACACCGATTACAGCCTGTTGACCTGTGACCCTGCCATTACCAGCGATGTTCACAAAGTGTTCCAGCAGTTGACCGGAATGGGTAAAGCGTTGCGGGTGAAGAAGCTGTTCCACGCTCCATTTACCCTTAAGAAAGGGCTGGTGGATTTGATTGGGCAGGAAGCAGAAAAAGCCCGCAATGGTGAGAAAGCTCACATTATTATTAAGGTGAATTCTGTTACCGAGCCAGTCACTATAAAAGCTCTTTATAAAGCTTCTCAGGCAGGCGTGAAGATTGATTTGATTGTGCGTGGTATCTGCTGTTTGCAGCCAGGTATTGAAAGACTCTCAGAAAATATTACCGTACGTTCCATACTCGGCCGTTTCCTTGAACACACTCGTGTCTTCTATTTCTACAACGGTGGTGAAGAAAAGGTGTACTGTGCCAGTGCAGATTTAATGATCCGAAATCTCGACCGCCGTGTGGAAACATGCTTCCCGGTTGAGAATCCAAAGCTGGTCATCAGAATCCGGAAAGAGCTGGAAACCTACTTGAGTGATAACACCAGAAGTTATCTGCTTACCAATGAAGGTGTTTACGAACGCAAATTACCGGTTCGCAATCAAAAAGAGCGTAATGCCCAGCAGACTTTGCTGGAAAACCTCTCGAAGTAATTCTGTTTAACAAGTGGTCAGTTAACCTGCCGGTAGCTGACTGCTTCTGTTAAATGTTTGGTTGTTACACGTTCTGATTGTTCTATATCTGCAATTGTTCTGGCAACTCTTAACAGGCGATGCAAACTGCGACCTGATAACTGCATTCTGGTTGCCAGAGTTTCCAACAGCTTTCTTTCTGTTTCTCCCAGCGCCGCCTTTTCCATTACATCATCAGAACTTAGGTGGGCATTCAGGCACCCCTGCCGTGCAATCATGAAATCTCGAGTTTCACAGACTCGCTCCCGAACAATTTCAGAAGACTCTGGTTCAGAGCTGGGCTGCTGGAGTAATGCTGCAGGAGGCAGACGACCCACTTCAACTCGCAGATCGATTCTGTCCAGCAAAGGCCCGGACAGTTTACGGCGATACTTTTGCACCTGCTCGGGTGTGCAGTGACAGGCTTTCTCTTTATCTCCTTGAAAACCGCAAGGGCAAGGATTCATGGCAGCGAGTAGTTGGAACTTCGCCGGAAAGGTTATCTGGTGTCGGGCACGGGAAATCAGAATCTCTCCGGACTCCAACGGTTGGCGAAGAATTTCCAGGGAGCGTCTGTCGAATTCCGGTAACTCATCAAGAAATAGTACGCCTCTGTGAGCAAGACTGATTTCTCCTGGCCGAGGGTGAGAACCCCCACCAGTTAAAGCCGTGCTCGACGCTGTATGGTGCGGTGCTCGCCAAGGTGGCTGCTGCCATTGTGGAATGCTCTGTCCGCAAAGTGAGTGAATACTTGCAACTTCCAAGGACTCTGAATCAGAGAGCGGCGGGATGATCCCGGGCAGGCAGCGGGCAAGCATGGTTTTCCCTGTTCCGGGAGGGCCACTGAACAGTAATCCATGACCGCCGGCCGCTGTAATTTCAAGAGCTCGTCGAGCCTGGAAGTGCCCCTGAACCGAGGAAAGGTTATCCCGAATTGCAGGCTTAACACACAGGAGTTCTAAATTGCCCTCTGACTTGGGAAGAGGGCGTGTTCCATTCAAATGCGCTGTAGCGGCAAGAAGGTTGTCCGCTCCAAATACCACTGCATTGGAGCAATGTGAGGCTTCGGGCAAGGAACTTGTCGGAGCCAATACATTACGCTTTGTTTCATAAGCTGCCATCACAGCTGGGAGAATGCCAGTGACTGGTCGAAGCTCACCTCCTAGAGATAACTCCCCTAAACATTCATAACCCTCAAGAGCATTTTCGGGAAGTTGGCCTGAAGCCTGAAGAATTCCCAAGGCAATGGGCAGGTCATAACGGCCGCCTTCTTTGGGTAGATCTGCCGGAGCCAAGTTGACTGTTATTCGCCGTGCCGGAAATTCAAAGCCTGCATTAATAAGCGCACTGCGCACTCTGTCTTTGCTTTCTCTGACGGCTGTTTCCGGCAGACCTACTATATTGAGAGCCGGTAACCCGTTAGACAGGTGAACCTCCACCTGAACTTCGGGAGCGCTGATGCCCATACGGGCGCGGGTATGCACAACTGCCAGAGACATAGAATCGAGTATCTCAACGGGTGATATTAAGGCGTGCAAGTCTAGTACATCGCCACAAATTATTTGCCCTGCAGGGTTTACTGCCCTGGATATCATGTCCTGATTCTGGTCTGGATGACCTATGTCAGCACAATACGGCATTCACGACAGGTTCTTTTGTTTTCCGATGAGAAGGTGAGGGGTTCAATGCACTGATAGTGCTCTTGAGCAACAAACTCGTCAACCACCTTGCCGTGGGGCTCTTCTGGGCGGGAGAAGCTGATCGTTCTACAATTTTAATATTTACCCTCCTATTTAATATTTACCCTCCTATTTAATATTTAC
>NZ_CAMZOG010000056.1 GCF_947331445.1 Parendozoicomonas sp. Alg238-R29
AAAGATAACAGAGCTACTACACAGAAATTGGTAGAAAAAGGTGAGAAGCTTGACAGATTACAACAGGAATTAAGTAAGCAGGTACAGTTTCTTCAAATGAAAGAGGTTGAGCTGCAGGATGTAAAGTTTAAAAGCCAGCGTAGATTTGATGATCTTCAGACGAAAACTCAGGAAGTACAAAATTTAAGGGGAGATTTGCAAAAGAAAACCAAGTTCTTAGAACAGAAAAATGTAAGCGTCTCGGCGCTTACTGAAGAGCTGGCCAAGGTTAAAGAGGAGCACTCAAAACAAGTACAAAACCTGACAGAAGAATACAGGGCTGCTCTGGAAAGCGCAAAGTTAAAATATAACAGCCAGAGACAACAGAATAGAAGCTGGCATGTGATTGAGGTTTCTAATCTTAGACATAGCCTTAAACAAGCAAAGCAAACGCTGGATGAAAAGGTGAAAGAATGCGACAGCCTAAAACAGCAAGAGAAGCAACTTAAAGAGAAATGCAGTGAGCTTGAAAAAGTTGAAGAAACTCATGTAAAAGGAATAAATCGTCTCAAGCAACAGAAAGATGAGCAGAGTTCTCAGGTTTTGTCAGATCGTGCATTGCTATCTCCGTTAGACCCTGTCGCTGCACGGCAGAGGAGCGACGTTAGCAAGGCACATGAAGAATTAGGCCGACAGCATGGACTCATGAAAAGACTCTTGACGTCACTCTCCTCTCAGGAAGCTGAATCAGAAGCCAGTAGAGAAACAGGGCAGGACAGAGCGCAGGACAGAGAGCAATGCTATCAACAATTCGAAGCACTGGCAGGAGTTATCGATTCCAATAAGGAGCAAATTTGTGAATTGCTGGATGCTATTCGACATGGCAAACAGGTGGATATTGTTGTCAGGAATCCACCGATTGAAGAAGTGTCTAGTGATCCTGACACAGTGGATAACTTAATGACAGCTGACGATGTTTCACCGTATGGTGTAACTCACGATTCGGTCGCTGTACATTCTACCAGCAGCAGAAACACTGATGAAATGGATGATATCCCTGTAGCGAGGGTAACTCCATTTTCTATGAGTATTGTTGAATCGACCGCTACACCAATGGAAACAGAAGCGCAATCATCGTCTGTTCAGTCAGCGGGAGGATTTGATACAAATCAGCAAGGTACATCAGCGTTTTTTCTGTCAATACCGGCAAAACCTGAACTGTAGAAGTCGACTCCAGCGTCAGGTTCAGAGTCAGAAGCTCAACCAGTGGTTACTGTTGATACTGTTAGACATATGGAAAGATCTGGAGCCTGTGATATTCCATCGATTGAACGCTTGATAGAAACATGTGATTTCCCGGAAACGCCTGACGGTGACAGGGGCAATGATGTGTGTTGAATTCAAATTGGATCAAAGAAAGTGGGACAATGGCCCGAGTTTCTCAGAAAGTGATTACCCGGATTTCTGGAGCTGTAGTTGAAGTACTCAGCACCATTGCGGCAAGGAAGTAAAAGAGAGCCATCACTGCTTTCTCTTCAGGCGTAAGTTCCTCAGTACATAACAGGGAGCGTAACAGTACTCTTACAAGCACCAATAGCTTCCAGAGCTATACCCATAGCCAAAAACATGAGAAATTAACTGTTGAGATCGGTTATTACTTACAATAACTAATCTCAGTATTTGTTAGGTAACAAATGGACAACGCCATGCCCCGCTTCGGGACAAGACGATTTCTAAGCAAAACACTGCTACTGACATCCCTGCTGATTCTGGGAGCTTGTTCAGAACCGTGGAACGATCCCAATCCACCGGAGAAGCCCGGTGAAACAGTATATTACGGTAGCTATTCCTCTCGCCTTCAGCATCTTGACCCTGCTCGTTCCTATAGCGCTGAAGAGACTGTTTTTATTGACCAGATTTATGAAGCTCCGTTTCGTTACCACTTCCTGAAACGCCCCTATGTACTGGAACCATCACTTGCTGAAGCTATGCCGGAAGTGACGTATCTGGATAAAGATCAACAACCGGTACCAATGGACAGCGACAAACTGGCATACAGTCTGTACACCATTCACCTTAAACAAGGGGTTAAGTACCAGCCTCACCCGGCATTGGCGAATGATGAATGGGGCAACGCTCTTTACCTGTTCAACTCTCCAGAGCAATCTCTGCAATACCCAACACTTTACGATTTTCCGGAAAACGGAACCCGGGAAATGGTTGCAGGTGATTTTGTTTATCAGATCAAGCGTCTTTCCGATCCCCAAAATAAATCACCATTACTGGGCTTCCTCTCTAATTACATTGTCGGCATGAGTGAGTTTGGCGAGCAGGTTATGGAACGGCCCCGTGACCAATGGCTGGATTTGCGGAAGACACCATTGGAAGGTGTTAAGGCCGTTGATGATTACACCCTGACAATCCGCATCAAAGGTTTGTACCCTCAGTTTTCCTACTGGATGGCGATGCATTTCTTTTCGCCGATCCCCTGGGAAACAGACCGCTTTTATAACAACCCCGGTTTTGCTGATCGTAACCTGACCCTGGACTGGTTCCCCATCGGTACCGGTGCCTTCATGATGACCCGCAACGATCCAAACAGAGGCATCACACTTGAGAGAAACCCCAACTATCGTTTCGATCCATTCCCTTCAGAAGGTGAACTTGCAGATCTGACCAATGGCAATTTAAACGATGCTGGCCAAGCTATGCCGTTTATTGACCGAGCAACTTTCCGCCTGGAAAAAGAAAGTCTGCCTCAATGGTCCAAATTCATGCAGGGCTGGTATGACCGCTCTGGTGATGACACCCACAACATCAGCTCCAGCAACTTTGACCGTGCCTTTGTCGTCTCTGGTGATGGTCTGGAACTCAGCCAGGAAATGCAGGACAAAGGCATTACTGTCAGCACCGAAGTGAAACCATCTATTTATTACTACGGCTTCAATATGAAAGACCCAGTGGTAGGTGGTTACACCGAAGATAAGCGCAAACTGCGCCGTGCCATCAGCTTGATTATGAACACTGAAGAGTTTCTGGAAATCTTTGCCAACGGTCGAGGTGAAACCGCTATGGGGCCCATTCCCCCCGGCATTACCGGTTATGTTGAGGGCGAGGCGGGCATTAACCCTTACCTTTATGACTGGGTAAATGGCAAACCCAAGCGTAAATCTATTGAAGTCGCAAAACGCCTGCTCGCAGAAGCGGGTTATCCTAACGGTCGCGATAAGAAAACCGGTAAACCGCTAATTATTTATCTGGATACCACGGGTGGGTCTGCTGGCCCTATAGCCGACTGGCGTCGCCGACAGTTTGAAAAAATTGGTGTTCAGCTGGAATACCGCACCAGTGATTACATTCGTTTCAAACAAAAGATGCGGGCAGGCAATACTCAACTGTTTGGCTGGGGCTGGCTGGCCGATTATCCCGACCCGGAAAACTTTCTTTTCTTGTTGACCAGCTCCCAGACCAGCGAAAGCTGTCAGTGTGATGGTTCTAATACTGCGAATTATCAAAACCCTGAATATGACCGCTTGTTCGACCAGATGAAAACCATGGAGAACTCTCCGGAGCGTGAAGCCATTCTTGCCAGAATGGTGGAGATCGTTCGCAGAGATAACCCCTGGATGGGCGGCTATCACGTTAAAGAGTATTACCTGAATAACAGCTGGGTCACTAACACCAAACGCCACGGTATTGCCCGGGATACTCTGAAGTACCTGAAGCTGGACAAAGAAACACGTTCAGGCAAGCAGCGGGAGTGGAATACTCCTGTGATTTGGCCTCTGCTGGCAACGTTTGCAGCGTTGACGTTGCTGATCTGGCCTGCAGTCAGAGCTTACCGCCGCCGCCAGACTTTAAGAGTCAGCCCGGCCATTGAACAGTCAGGGAGGAGCAACTGATATGTTTGCCTATATTATCCGCCGACTGTTTTATGCCATCCCTATTTTGGTTGGGGTTAACCTGATCACCTTTTTCCTGTTCTTTGTGGTGAACAGTCCGGCTGATGTTGCCAGGGCCCATCTCGGAGAAAAGTATGTGACTCAAGAAGCGATAGATAACTGGGTCGCCGAAAAAGGTTATAACCGGCCACTGATGTTTAATGCGCAGGCTTCCGGCACGGAAATGGTGACCGATACTATTTTCTTCCAAAAGTCTCTTCGCCTGTTCACCTTTAACTTTGGCCCGGCTGATGATGGCCGGGATATCGCCAGCGATGTTCTGACACGTATGGGCCCAAGTCTCGCCTTGGCTGTGCCCAGCTTTATTATTGGTATCTGGGTGAATATCTGTGTCGCACTTCTTGTGGTGATGTTCCGGGGAACACGATTGGATAAAGCTGCCGTGGCTTTGTTTGTTTCCCTAATGTCGATCTCTGGCCTGTTCTACATCATTGGTGGCCAGTATCTGGTTTCAACCGTGTGGCGACTTGTGCCTATTTCCGGGTTTGAACCGGGGTGGATGGCCTGGAAGTTCCTGATACTACCGGTAGTCATTGGGGTTGTTGCTGGAATTGGTTTGGGAGCACGCTGGTATCGCACACTGTTTCTGGAAGCTGCTGACCAGGACTTCGCCCGCACCGCACGAGCAAAAGGTGTGAGTGAACTGGGTGTTCTGTTCAAACACGTTTTGCCCAACGCCATGCTGCCAATCCTGACGGGGGTCGTGGTTGTTATCCCCGCTCTGTTTATGGGCAGCCTGCTGATGGAAGCCTTCTTTGGTATTCCGGGGCTTGGCAGTTATATGCTGGATGCCATTCGCGCACAGGATTTCGCTATTGTCCGCACCATGGTTTTTGTGGGTTCCGTTCTTTATATCATCGGCCTGATTCTTACGGATATTTCCTACACCCTGGCTGATCCACGGGTGAGGTTGAACTAATGGATATGATAAAGCCCGTTATTCTCTGGACCGATATTCTGATTTGGCTGCTGGTTATCAGTCTGTCAGCGTTTCTGTTTACTCTGCGTAAGAATCCAGAATCCCGTGCCCAGTGGCGCCAGGTGTTCAGCTCGAAACTGGGCATGGTCACATTTATTATAATTTTGTCGTACATTGCACTGGCTCTTATTGATTCCCTGCACTTCCGAAAGGCACTTTCTCATACTGAAGGTCAGGATATTGAGACTGTTTACTATTCCAATACGGTGAACAGTGCTCTTGATGCTTTACTGGGGGAAATGGGGGAACTGAAAGAGCGTTCTTATTCTTCGCCTTTCTCATTAAAATCCTTCACCAAAGAAAATATGACCGATGAAAACGGTCAGCCCTACCGTGGTTACCCGGAGCTGGAGCACGCTGGCAGCCACCTTGATAACAAAACCGGTCATATCAATGACATCCTGCTGCAAAGCCTGATCGGTATCGGTAAAGGTTTGATCGTTGGACTGTTTTTATGTGCACTGTTGAAAGCCTTTACCCGCAGCAGTGACCTGCCCTGGCGTACAGCAATGATCACGTTGTTGATTGTTTGTGCTCTGCTGGGGTGGATGCTCCACGTAGGCAATCTATACCATGTATTGGGAACAGACCGCGCTGGTAACGATACCCTTTATGACTCCATTAAAGGAATTCGTACCGGAGTTTTGATTGGTACTCTGGCAACACTGATTATGATGCCAATCGCCATTACTCTGGGTATTTGCTCCGGTTATTTTAAAGGTTGGGTGGATGATGTAGTTCAATACATTTACACCACTCTCAGTTCCATTCCCGGCATTCTTCTGATTGCTGCTGCGATTCTGCAGTTTCAGGTGTTTATCGATTTGAACCCGAACTTCTTTGAAGTCGGATTAGAAAAAGCTGACGCCCGCTTTCTCGGCCTCTGCTTTATTCTTGGTATCACCAGCTGGGCAGGACTTTGTCGTTTACTCCGTGCAGAAACCCTGAAGATCAGTCAGTTACCTTATGTTCAAGCTGCCCATGCCTTTGGTGTGAGCCATCTGCGCATTATCCGCCGTCATATTCTGCCCAATGTTATGCATATTATTCTGATTACTTTTGTACTGGACTTCAGTGGTCTGGTACTGGCAGAAGCCGTGCTGTCCTACATTGGCGTTGGTGTGGATTCTGCCATGCCGAGCTGGGGCAACATGATCAATCTGGCTCGTTCTGAACTCTCTCAAGAACCTGTGGTTTGGTGGAATCTGATTGGCGCATTCTTCTTTATGTTTACCTTAGTACTGTCGGCCAACCTGTTCTCAGACTTGGTAAACGATGCCTTTAACCCCAAAAACAGGCAGGAGCGCTGATTATGAATCAGGATAAAACATCTGTACTGTCTGTCCGTAACTTGAGTGTTTGCGTTAACAACTATTCTCAGGCACCAGTACTCAAGAATGTCTCTTTCAACCTCCATCCCGGGGAAGTGTTTGCACTGGTTGGTGAATCCGGCAGCGGCAAATCTGTGACTTCTTTGGCAATGATGCGCCTGTTGCCTGACGCACTGAAAATCACCAGCGGCGAAGTCAACTTTGATGGCAATGATCTGTTTCATGCCACCGAGAAGGAGATGACTGCTGTACGGGGCAATCATGTCGCCATGATTTTTCAGGAAGCGCTAACATCCCTCAACCCTGTACAAAAGGTTGGCGTACAGATTGAAGAAACCTTAAAACTTCATTCTCAGCTGGATGCCAAAGGTCGCAGAAAACGTATTATCGAGCTGTTGGAGGAAGTCGGCCTTCCTCATCCAGAAACACGTATCAGCTGGTATCCACATCAGCTTTCTGGTGGCCAACAACAACGCATTATGATTGCTATGGCTCTAGCCTGTGAACCGGATATTTTAATTGCTGATGAACCAACAACGGCTCTGGATGTAACTATCCAAAAACAGGTGCTGGATCTCATTCGCAATCTGGCGCGTTCCCGCAAACTGGCAGTTTTGTTGATCACCCATGATATGGGTGTGGTTCGGGAAACTGCCCAGCGGGTTGGGGTGATGTACAAAGGTGAGATTATTGAAGAAGACCTTTGTGAAGATTTCTTCCGTAATCCGCAGGAAGAATACAGCCGCCGTTTAATAAACAGTCTGCCTGACCAAGATCATTTCCGAGATCCAGCTGAACCCACTCCTTTGTTAAAGGTTGATGGCCTCAAAGTTCACTTTCCCCAAAGAAAAGGTATTCTCCAGCGTATCCATTCCTGGACAAAAGCTGTGGACGATATCAATCTGTCTATTGGTAAGGGCGAAACCTTGGCTCTGGTTGGAGAGTCCGGTTGTGGAAAAACCACCACAGGCCGCGCCATTCTTAATCTGGAAAAGGTAACCGATGGTTCCATCACCTTTGATGGAAACACTATCAGCCGAATGTCCCGTAAGGCTATACTGCCTTTGCGTCGTAAAATTCAGGTTATCTTTCAAGACCCCTACTCTTCAATGAACCCCCGCATGACAGTTCAGCGAATCATTGAGGAAGGCATGATCAGTCTTAATCTGGGTTTGTCTCCAGAGCAAAGAACCGAACGGGTAATAGAATTGCTTGAGCGGGTAAAACTTGAGCCAGATCACTGTTTCCGCTACCCCCATGAATTTTCCGGTGGCCAGCGTCAGCGTATTGCTATTGCCAGAGCTCTGGCAGTGAATCCGGAAATGATTATTTGTGATGAGCCCACCAGCGCTTTGGATGTGTCCACCCGGGCAGAAGTCCTGAGTCTATTGCAAGAACTGCAGCGAGATCTCAGGGTTTCTTACCTGTTTATTACCCATGACTTGTCCATCATTCCGCAGCTGGCACACAGAGTTGCAGTCATGAAAGACGGTAAGATTGTGGAAACCGGAGCCACGGAAGATGTGCTCACAGAACCTCGTCATAACTACACCAGAGAACTGTTGAGTGCAGTTCCCCATATATAACCTGCCTTAATAAACCCGTGCAGCTGGAACACCTGTGTCTCCAGCTGCCCCCCCAAGCACATTTCTGACAGCTTTGTTTGCCCTGCCAACAAGTTGGTTTTTTAGACTCAAATTCGAGGAACAAGCCCCTCCTACCTGTGCTCTATTGATTATCAACACGGTATCAAGGATGAGGCAGAAAATGACATCACAACTACCGAAAACAGCGCCTGTGGCACCGCTATCAACAAAGTGGAAACCGGTTTTAAGTGAAGTGGTACCTACTGACCCGACCGCTGTAACACGCGCTCATCCCACAACAATAACAGCAGCAGCAGCAACAGCAACAGCAACAACGTCACCACTGCAAACAGAATTCACAGCATCTCAGGAAGGCAAACCACTTGAGAATATGGACGTTAGCATTCCCGAAGCAAGCAAACCTTCTGCGCTTTTAGTGGAACAGAAACGTAGACCAGTAAAACGGAAACGTAGCCACCGATCCGAAAGTGATGATAAAGACATACGCTCTGCTTCACCCAAGAAGTCAAAAACCAGTACTGCAACTCACGAAGAGCCTCGAGAAAAAAGAAGGCATTCAGACAGAAGTTTTTCATCCTCGGTGCAAAGACTACGACTCCGTCCAAAAGAGCAAGAGTTTGTTAATGAGCTGATGAGCAGTCATACCAAAATCACTCAATGGATGCTGAAGCGGGATTTCAGTGCCATACACGCTGAGATAAGCAAACTCGATGAAAAATACCATGACTCCTTCAGAAGGGGCAAAAAATGGTTCCACCTCAAAGAATGGGATTACTACAACTGCTGCACCCAAGATGAACAGGCTCGTTTACTCGAACTCGTTGACTTCAGAGACTGCAGTCAATTTATTCAGAATCATCATGAAGAACCTGAAGATTGGATAGGCAACCTCAGTGAAAATTTTCATCAGCTGCACAAGGAAGAGTTTCGTCAGGCGACTGTTTTTGCCAACTGCTTTTTGAGTAATAAAAAATACCTCACTCCCCAGAACAAACAGCACAACCTAAAAAGCTCACTCAACCATTTGGACTGGGCACGACGCAGCCAGATGCTGGACAGTAGCATGCGCGCTATGTGGATTGACTGCTATCTGAGTTCCGCTAAACAACTTTTTGAGTTTGATCCTGCACAGCTCGATAATGCGCCCTGCACTTCGGCTTACCCGATTATTAAAGATGTGACTCAAGAACTTGATCAGCAAATGACAGATGACTCAGTGTCAGAAGAAGAGCGGGGAATTGATTGCCTGAGCCAACTGTATTTATGGGTTAAATGTCAGGAGTACAGCACTGAATCATTATTGGTTCTTGCCTGTACCGTACGGCACTTCACCAGACGTTATATTCATACATTAGATCACGATACAACTTTAAAGGAAAAGAGGCAGAATCTCTCTAATGTTCTGCGTTACTCCTCTGAACTACTCCTGTTTGGGATCAAGTGCGTCGATAAGGGAATACTGCCCGAAACTCTCGAAAGTCTGGGTTTTATGCGCATGGGCATCCACCAGATTTACAAGCAGCTTGATGAAATGGTGCAAACCTTTGACCGAACTACATTCCATGACCTCCAGCAAAAAAGTCATGCCATTAAAGAATGGGTAACAAGCTGTTGCGTTATACCTGGATCAACATTTATGGACGCCCTGAGTGCAATCCACCAAAAAGAGTATGATGATGCCCATTCTCTTCTTAATGATCTAAAAAAAAGCTACCACGGTGGCGAAGAATTCGATGCTATCTGCATAGCCAAAGCTTGGGCTTACCTTGAAGAAGGAAACAAAGAAAAAGCCAAAGACCATCTCAGCCAGGTTAAAGCGGGTGATGATACAGGCATCGGTTATCAATACCTGTTACTGAAAATCAGGCTGAAACACGTACAATCAACGCGTTTTGACACAGCTCACACTGCCCAGGGTCGTACCGACCAAAGCTGGCGTTATCATAACCTGTGCATGCAGTTTTTAATCAATCATCAGAAGGGCGTTCAGACCGAATATCCAGGGCACAAAGAATCAAATCCTGAACCACCAGCATCGCCTCTACCCACAGACCCCATGGCTAAAGAACAAGAAGAGATGAGCATTGTTTCTAGTGAGGTGAGTGGAGATAAATGTGAAGAAAAAGATGAAGAAAAAATCAGCACTTCATCAGTACCCACTGAACAAAGCCAACCGAAAGAAGATTCAGATAGTTTCCAATCTCAACCCATTGATATGTTCAGTACCATGATGACCGATGAACTACCAAAATCTCACGATCCTAAAGTTCTCACACAGGAAGAAATCCTGCAAACCAGCCTTGAATACGACAAACTCATTGGCGCCCAGCTTGAAGTAATTGAAGAACTTAAGCGTGATAAGCAACGCCTGGAATCAACGCTTGAGGAGGTTCAATTAAACTGTAGAAAAGCTACTGAGGATGCTGCAGAGAAAAAGAAACAGATCCAAAATATATTGGGCGATATCGAGAAACTAAAAAAAGAACATTCGGTCTTTAAAACCCAAGAGTATCAATCCCGAAAAGAAGAAGTTGCCAAATATCAAGGATTTTTAACACAAGCCGAAAAGGATGTATTACACGCCAAAAAGCAACGTAATAATTTTCGCCAAGAAACAAAAAATTCGAGTAAAACTCTGGCCGAAAGAACCAGAGAACTTGGAGCGACCAAAGACACCCTAACAGAAAAAGAAGAAGAACTACGCAATACGAAAGACTCCCTCAAACAGGTGGAAGATAACCTTGTTCAGGAAAGAGTAAAACTATCTGAGGTAACACGCGATCTTGATGCAGCAAGAAAAACACTTCAGGAACAGAATGAACAACAGCGGAAAATGTTACAAAGAGCCGTACATGCTGATCACATATCTCCTTACGTTGACAAGATAGTTTCTCAAGCAAAAAGTTGTTTGACAACAACCCAGTGCGTTGTAAGAGAGCTACAAGAAGAAGAAGCTCAAAATAGAGAACTGGAGAGCCTTACCTTACCGCAACTGGCAATAAAATTCCCTTCTAAAACCATTGAGCATGGAGCGGAACAGAGATCTCCGGAAACTGTCGCGGACTCCTATGAAAGTGTCGCGGACTCCTATGAAAGTGTCGCGGACTCCTATGAAAGTGTAGAAGCCATGTACATTGGCGAAGTCACCAAACGGGACTGTGAGATTGACGAACTTGCCACCTCTCTTTCTACCAGTCAACAGAACTGTGAAACTTTAAGGCAGAACTGTGAAGCTTTAAGGCAGATTAACCAGCAATTGTCTGAAAGCTCACATAAGCAACAAAACACAATTGCTGATAAAGACAGGGAAATCGAGCGTTTGAAACGTGATCTCCGTGGTTATGAAGCCGATATGGCCACAACGCACTGGCAGGAGTCAAAAATTGCCGGATTAGAGTTACAGCTTCAGCTGCAACAACAACAACAACAACAGAGCAGCGAATCTCAGCTCAGGCAATACTTGGAAGAAAACAACCAACTTAAGAAGGATCTGGATATAGTCAGGAAAAAAAACAACCAACTTCAGAACGATCTAGATATAGCCAGAGAAATGGAGAGTATCTTGTCAGCGCTCCAAGATCTGTCCCCAGTATCTGTTGGTTTACCTTCCATAACACAACAGCAACCCTACTCAGTAAGCACACGGCCACTCAGCCACCCTTCGCTTGTAGCTGCCGCCCCACCTTCAAGCTTGACAACAGTAGTCTGGAGTGGTAGAGGTATTACTCCTTCAGCACGAACATCTACTGGAGATATTCAGCAACCGCAACCTCACCCGCAACAAATTTTCAGTCCTTACGGAGGGTATCCACCTGCCACATCCGGAGACAAGCTCTGGTAATTCCCCAATAGTCTGAGGCGAGCCTATACTGCTCAAGCTTTTCTGCCGGGAAACAGCTCTTGTTCTTTTTCTGTTCCGGACAAAAAGTTATGTTTTTGAAAAATGTTCCCAGAGTTTGCGCCCTATTGACTCCCGTTGCCCTGATGAGCCTCTCTGCTTCATCAGCCAATGCCGGTGAAGCCTACGATCATGCAGAGCAGGCATTTGTATCAGGTGAACAAGTGAAAGGGTTCATCGACATAGGGGCTTGTGAATTACTAAAGTCAAAACCCAAGAGTGATGGAAAAGAGGAGTGGTCATTTGCCTTTAGCCTCGGGCATTCACAAATAGTTAAGGTTTACCACCAAGACGGTGACCCAAATAAGGTCACTTACAAGCTTCGTCAGCACGACTTCCTGATGACAGCCCCTGGTAAAGAGCCAGGCCGGTATTTTCGGGAGGTTGATATCTCAGCCGATGGCAGTGTCGGTGTCACCATCAAGGAAAATAAATGGCAGGGAACCTGGTCTTGCCCGGAAGGCGCTTTGAGCTTTCCATCCAACGTCGATTAATCCAATCGCTCCCCCTGCTCCATAAAGATCAAGGGGAGCTGAGTTCGTACACGCCCGTCCGATACTGTTATGATTTAGTATCCAGGTAATAGCAGTTGTCCAGTTACTATGTCTGAAACGCCACCCAACCTTCGACTGATAAGGCGCTCACTGTATGTGTTGGGTGGGATTATGTCTCTTATTGCAGGCCTTATCGGTATCGTATTGCCAATCTTGCCAACAACCCCTTTTATTCTTTTATCCGCATGGTGCTTTGCCCGCTCCAGCAAGAGCTTCCACACTTGGCTGATCACTCACCCATACTTCGGTGAAGTTATCTCCAATTGGGAAAAATACAGGGGAATGACCAAAAAAAATAAAAAACGAGCCTACTGCGTTGTTCTTCTGGGCGCCGCATTCAGTTTATATACTGTGCCTGTTATTTGGGTAAAGCTGCTGCTTGTTCCAGTATTCATTGCTGTACTGTGGAATATCTACAGGATGAATACTGTCGCTGAATCCTAGGAACATGTTCGTGGGAGTGAACATGGCGCCCGAACACAGGATCGGCATATTTACAGGTATAAAAAACGATACACAGCTATTGTCTAGAACAACATTAACCCTGAATATGCCCTCAACAACCCTTGCTGGAGTATTTCCCGTTGCAGACTCTACCTTCTGCCATTCTTCTGGATATGGACGGCACCCTGTTCGACAGTGAGGCGATGTACAGAACCCTCTGGAAAAAAACCGCCCGGGAATACGGCATTGATTTAAATGATGAGGTTTATAAGAAGTTTATAGGAGCTCGCTACGATCAATGCCTGGAGTTTATACAAGAACTGGGAGGTGAAGGTTTTGATATTCAAGGTTTTCTGGATTTAATCAACCGTTACGAAAAAGATGTTCTGCCACCGCCCCCAAAGAGCGGAGTGATCGAATTTCTGTCCTGGATCGAAAATAACAATATTCCCAAAGCGGTGGTGACATCATCCGGAACGGAACGCTCAGAATTGACCTTAAGCACAATTGGTGGAAAAAATCGTTTCGACGCCGTAATTACCGGGAATGATGTACAGAACCCCAAACCTTCACCAGAACCTTACCTAAAAGCTTGCAAGACTCTGGGAGTAACGCCCCAACACACATTGGCCATTGAAGACTCAAACACTGGCGCCCTTTCAGCTATGAGTGCTGGTTGTCCTACAGTTATCGTCCCGGATATGTTGCCTATCCATAATGAAGTCAGGAATCAGTGCCTGCTTATTATTGAGTCATTGGATATTTTACCCGGATGGATTAACCAACAGTTTTCACGTTGAAACTGAAAATTACAGAAGCGAGTAATACGCCTCTGTAACATTACACACTGTCACACCCCCCAACGCCCCATCGGCTATCCTTCCCGTCTGCGTCCCGGATTTGAGGAGGTTACTGTGGTATTTAGAAAAAACTTGAGCAGGCAGTCAAAGCAACACCTGGACCTGCTGAAAATGGCAGCTATTAGCTGTTTAATTGCCCTTCCCGCATATAGCTCTGATAAATCAACTTATCTGATAACACCATTTAGCTCGGTAAAAGAGGTCACAAAAAACAAACATCTTCCGTGGTATGAAATGAAAGAAAACGCAGTACAGCTCCCAACAGTTAATCATTATTATGGACTGGATGGTGGTTACGTTGGTTGCTTTTCCAACACGCCAGACTATTCTTTCCGGTCAATTAAAAATCCGGCAGGGGGAAACTTCTATCTGAAAGGGCGCATCCGGTTAAAAGGATCATTCCCTAAAGAGTACTTTGTTCCGGATGGTTATGACGATCAGGACATATCCGCTCTTCCGGAATTCAATAAACTCTGTGCAAACACTTTTTCATTCTGCCAGGACTGTTGGGCAGGAGGGTTTTGGAAAGATGCCCCTACAATAGTGGCATTAATAATTCTCAGTGATACTTATCAGCCAACCCCATAGCAGATGAACACCACTTACAAAATAAGCGACAATTGACGGGAACCTTTTCTGGCTACGGTTGTCTGTGTCTGTGATAAGCTCAAAGTCAAAACCTTCCAAGGATTTTTGAAACATCACTATGATCAAGACATCCCACACTTCCAAGCGACTGAAGGGAACTGTTCTGGCACTGGCCGTTGGCACTGTTCTTGTTTCCGGCTGTTCAGGAATCAATCCGGTTACCCGTTTGAGTAACCAGCAGACTCAAACACTGCCGGAAGTAAAAATCCCCTACGAAAAATTCACGCTGGATAATGGCCTCACTGTTGTGGTGAACGAAGACCGCAAAGCGCCAATAGTTGCCGTGAATGTATGGTACAAAGTTGGCTCCAAAGATGAGAGCGTGGGCCAGAGAGGATTTGCTCACCTGTTTGAACATCTGATGTTTCAGGGGTCGGAAAATTACAAAGGCGAGTACTTTGTTCCGTTTAAGGAGGCCGGTGTAACGGATCAGAACGGTACCACCAGCACCGACCGCACCAATTACTTTGAAACGGTTCCTACCCCAGCTTTGGATATGGCTCTGTGGATGGAATCTGATCGTATGGGACACTTTGAAGGTGCTATCAGTCAAGGCACCCTGGATGAGCAACGGGATGTTGTTAAAAATGAAAAGCGCCAGGGAGAAAATCGCCCTTACGGAAATGTCTGGAGTCGGGTCACAGAACAAACATTCCCCAAAGGTCACCCCTATTCCTGGCCGACGATTGGCTATATGGAAGATCTCAACGCTGCCAGTCTGGACCAGGTAAAAAGCTGGTTTGATACCTATTACGGGCCCTCTAATGCCGTGCTGGTACTATCTGGTGATATTGATGTAGAAACCGCGCGGGAAAAGGCACAGAAATACTTTGGGGATATTCCAGCTGGCAAACCACTGAATAAACTGGAAGCCTGGATTGCCAAACGCACCGAAGAAAAACGTGACAGCATGCAGGATCGTGTACCACAGGCTCGCTTGATGAAAGTCTGGAACGTGGCCGAGAGCGGTACCCGTGATGCCGAAAACCTCTCCCTTGCCACCGATGTTCTGGGTGGAGGAAAAAACAGCCGCCTTTATAAGCGATTGGTGATTGAAGAACAGTTAGCAACCAGCGCCGGAGCATTCCTTTACGATCGCCTTCTGGCAGGGCAGGTTATGATCTCAGTGGATGCCCGCCCCAATGTTCCACTTAGCAACATTGAAAAGATTGTTGATGAAGAGCTGAGAAAATTCCTGAAAGAAGGTCCAACGCAAGAAGAGCTTGATCGCATTCGTTTCAGCCAGGCCGCATCTTTTGTAAGGGGCACAGAACGGGTCGGTGGTTTTGGCGGTAAGTCCGATATTCTTGCTCGCGGCGAAGTGCTTTACGGAAACCCTGGTTTCTACCAGAACAGTTTCAAAATGATGAAGGAAGCGACACCAGGAAGCATCCGCAAGAGTTCTGATCGCTGGTTAAGCAGCGGTGCTTATGTTCTGGAAGTGACACCTTTCCCACAGTACAGTCACGCAAAGACAGGGGCGGATCGCAGCAAAGTTCCAGCCGCCGGGGACATTGTCAAAGTCCAACTGCCAGAACTGCAACGGGAGACTTTATCTAACGGGCTCAAAGTGGTTCTGGCCAGCCGCCCGCAAACACCAGTAGTGCAGATGGAACTACAATTTAATGCTGGACTGTCTGCACGAATGGGTAAGCCGGGTCTTCCTGGCTTTGCTATGGCCATGCTGGATGAAGGCACTGCAACTCGAAGCAACCTGCAGATTGCCGCAGAACTTGAAGGCCTCGGTTCAGGTATAAGCGCCAGTAATGATCTGGATACTTCCAGCCTTTATCTCGATGCGCTGACAGTCAGCCTTGATCCCACTCTGGAAATCCTTGCGGATGTGTTGATAAACCCAGCCTTTGAAGAAGATGATATCCAACGTCTGCGCAGCAACATCAAAGATGGCATCAAGCAGGAAAAAGCTGCCCCAACCGGCATTATTCGCCGGGTTCTGCCAGAACTACTCTATGGCAAAGGCCATGCCTATAACACTCCATGGAGTGGCAGCGGTACAGAAGATTCTATTGATGCTTTAAGCCGTGATGATCTGGTAAATTTCTGGAAAACCTGGCTGCGCCCTGACAACGGTACATTAATTGTTACCGGTGATACCACCATGGATGAACTCAAGCCAAAACTTGAGAGGGTACTTGGCCACTGGCAAGCTCCCACTGAGCCCATGCCAGCTAAAGATATTGCCAAGATCCGCAATCCAAAAGAAACCCGTGTCTTCCTGATTGATTATCCGGCAGCAGGTCAATCCGTTATTGTTGGCGGCCAGTTGGTTATGCCCAGCAAGGATAAGCGCACCCTGGCATTCAATATCATGAATGATGTGATTGGTGGTGAATTTACCGCTCGCGTAAATATGAACCTGCGGGAAGATAAAGGCTGGGCTTATGGCGCCAGCAGTTATGCCAAAAGCGCCGTTGGTCAGCGCCCTTATCTGGTCAGCACTTCTGTGCAATCTGACCAGACGGGTCCGGCGGTTGGGGAAATCCTGAAGGAGTACCAGCAGTTTCTGAGCAAAAAACCAGCAACAGAAGAAGAGTTGAAGTTTGTGGAACGCAATCGCATCCGCAAACTTCCAGGCAGTTATGAAACCAACAGTGCACTGTTAGGTTCTATCAGCAGCCTGGTTGAGTACGATCTGCCACAAAACTATCTCTACAATTATGCAGAGCGGGTTCAGGCGATCAAACTTCCTGAGGTACGCAAAATAGCTACAGAGTTCTTGAAGCCTGATGCCTTTACCTGGGTTATTGCCGGGGATGTGAAGAAAATTCGCCCACAGATTGAAAAACTGAACCTTGGAAAAATCACTGTGTTGGATCGTAATGGCCAGCCGGTGAAGTAAACTGTCTTTTCCTTTTTTCTAATAAAGGTTGCTTCGGCAGCCTTTATTTTTATCTGACGCTTGTATATCTCGCCAACATCAAACTTCCCTGTGATTTCTTTTTTCTTCCCTTCAATGACCCAGCAGGGCTGACTGCTGGAGATACTATCGGCGAACTTTCCCGGGAGGAATCCGACAAAGATGAATCTGGGCCGGTAGAGCTTTTCGATGAATACCTTAAACCAAGACCGGAAGCGGGTCGTTCTCGTCGAGGAGAGCTGAACTCCCGCAATCTTTTCAATTCTCGTTCCTGGCGAGGTGAAGAACAACATTGTTCCGCTATGTAATCACTCACATTGATCGAAAAATTCCCTTTCTTAAGAAGCCAGTCCTTAGGGTTTAATCGGTAAGGGTCTTTCACCTGAACGAGTGTTGTCAGTGCATTGGAAATACGAGCAGACAATTCAGTAGAAGGCCTTTGTACATACCCGGTAATCATGTTATCTAAATCGAAGAGGAATTTATAAGGTCCAAAACCAGTGACAACCCATGCATTTTCTTCAAACCTGTTGCCGGGATCATCTGAACGGCAGAAAGGTACATTAGCCCCGGTTGGGCCAATAAAAATATTTCCCGGGATATATCCGTAAAGTGTTATGAATGCATCGAAACTGGGAGGCTGTTCACAACTTTCATCGTGCCGCACTCTTTTTCGAATCAATAGTTCACAAAACTCTCTGGCGCCTTCTACTTCGTCTGCCCGCTTAACATTGTATTCGGAAAGACTTCGGCAAAACTGGGTTAGGAACTTTTTGGAGGACTGGAGGTGACCTTCCTCAATATGTTTATTCCAATACATAATCAAATTTGAGAATGGCACTATGTGATGACAGCAGAGGGGTGATGACAGCAGAGGGGAACACACAAAGAGCCACCAGAATAATCACTGGCACGCACACGATCACGACCCTGAACAGCGTAATATCGCTACAAGTTTAAAGCTGTGGTTCCTATCAGGAGGCTATGAATGGGCTTTAGACTGCCACCGCAGCACTATTAGCCGTGAACTCAGGCGCGATTCCAGCATCAGTGGTTGTAATGCTCATCATGCACATCAGCAAACACTGAAGCCGCGCCAAAAACACTCTAAATCCGGCAAAGATGAAGACTTGAGTCTTATAGACATACTGAAAGGCATGAAATGGACAAATACCAAGATATAAGAGTTTCTGGTCCGGCATCATCCGGAGCTAGCCAAAACAATCGATAGTCTACTAAAAGAAGATGAACGGCTCTGATTCTTACGGAATATGAGGTTCATCAGGGCTTTCCTGTGCTGATCTGTTCTTTTCATCTAACCCATCAAATCAGACCGCCAAAAAACAGGCTTTTCTTATAAATTCAACCCAATCCTGCTATCTCGCAGCTATTGTTAGCAAATGATATAAATGGAATTTATCAAGACTCGATTATGGGAATATCAAAACCTACAGGCTCAACTACAGCGCAACAATCACAGAGCCCCCACCCTGCCCCTGCAACCCCCTCCAAAGTTCGCAAAGGCAAACATTCTATTACCCTAAAGCCAAATGCCTTGCCGAAAATGCCTAAAGGGGGGAATACCTATGACTTAAAAAGTCATGCAAGCCGCTCTATTGATAAGGTTGATGCCAAACCAGAAGAGCAAGAGGTTGTATCGTTAGCAGTCCACCGGCAGCTTGAGCAGTTGGCCGGTGTGCTCACGGATACCCCCGTGAACAATCGGGCAGGTCAGGTTGCAACCTGGGAGGCTTTGTTTGATACCAAAGACCATATTGATGACGATTTACGCTCCTCACTAACCAGTACTATTGAAAAGATTCAGGCATCATTAAAAGTACCGGACGGGGCGTATGATGATGAGATGGTAAAGGAAGTTGCCCAGGAAGTTACGAAAGAGCTGAGTTCTAAAACTCTGCACGATCATCCTGAACAGCGACTATCCCAGGCTCATCATGCTTTGGCGAAAAGTGGAATGCCTGTCAGCTCATTACCATTAAAAAAAGAACTGAGTAACATCTCAACTGTGGATGAGTTTTCCACAACGCTGGAAAACTATCAGTTAACTGCACAGCGGCCATTAACAGATGAGGAGAAACAAGACGCGCGCGTTGAATACACTCGTATCCGGGGGCAACAATTTATGGATACCGTACACAAGAAAATACATGACGCCGCCCAAACAGAGCTGGACAGAAGAACAGAGCTGGCTAAACAGTATGTACAGATGACTGATAAGGGGCCTATGGATATGACACCAGAAGGTCCTGTCCATGTAAATCTCACACTTCACATAATTAAAGGGGAGTGCGCCAACGACACTCAGGCCCTTGCGCTTATGGGGATTCATCCGGGCATGGATGCCAAAGCCATGACTGCAATTGCTCAACCAATTTACGATGCAACGATAACCCAGCTACTTTCTGAGTTACATGAGCAGGTTGCGCAAACCCTTCCAAATATCGAAACAGCAACAGCGGACGAATTGGCCAGAGCAGTTAACTTTAAAAAAGCCAAAGCCAAGCACACCAAAGAACTGGTGCAGGAAAAGAAGCGAAAGCTCAGTGGCGCCTCAACAGCCAAGAAAAAAGAAGTTATGGCAGGCGTTCATGAGCGAGTGGAAAAACGTCATCAGAGAATGATCGGAGTTATATGCCAGGTTGGAAATAATATCATTGCTCAAAAAACAACAAGTCAGGCAGGTTATTCACCGTTTGAAGTTGAAGGTGGCCGGATAACCAGACCACCTTCAACAGCTCTCTAAAATGCCAAATCATGACTCATGGCACAAGCCACGCCGTGGCTTTACTCTTGCTAAGCCACCAGACAAAAAATAAAGAGATAATCATTACAATTATGGCAACCGCTGGAACAGTTAACAGAGTTAACCCTGGAAACAACTCCCAATTTTGTATAGGCCAGAGAACAATGGGATGAAACAGGTACAGCCCAAGGCTGTGATGCCCAATGAAATACACCGCACGCCTTAACTTCCCCTGAAGCTTCACACCATAATAAAACGCTGCAACAAAGACCGCAGCAGCCACAACGACTGTATTCAGGGTTTTATAGGAAGTGTACATACCGGGTGAGTAATCCCCGGCTGCTGAAGATAAATCCCAAACACCATACAAACCGGCAACAATGGCAAAGCCTGCGGTAATAAACAAAGCTCTGCGCTGTTCAAAATTTAATGGCATACGAACCAGAGCGTAACCCAGAAGCAAATAGCCTCCATACATAATCACACCAGTCATCCAGTCAGATTCTACGCCCAGCAGGTAAAACAGCGTCAAAACCAGCCATCCCAGAATCAACATACACAGCTGATCATCGGACATTTTCTGCAGCAAGGGCGCAAGAAAGGGAATAACCAGATAAAGCGGAATGAAATAGTAAAAAAAACCCAGATGATACCAAGTCGCTTCTTCCGGAAGCCCCGCCAGAAGAGTCAACGCTGGCTCTAAGTCATAAAAGATACCCTGGCTATCCCAACCTAACCCTGCCAGAAAAGCATAAAAAACAGACCAGATTAAAAATGGAATCACCACCCGCCTGATTCTGCGGTTCAGGTAAATGTGAAGATTAAACGGGCGGGTATCCGGAAGCATTAAAGCGCCTGTAATCATGATGAATACCGGAACAGCCCATCGGGAACTGACATTAAATCCCACGGCTGCGAGCCAGTCATAATCCGGAATCTGGCCAATCATACTCCGGTAAGGGCCAATCACATGAATTATGATGACCGCAAATGCTGCGACGGCTCTGAGCAGTTCAATAAAAAAATAACTCTCTTTTGGCTCATCCCGTGGTTTCATTCACCCTATCCATACAGCTTATAACCAGAAAAAATACATCCACCGACCCATTCCTCTCGGGGAACCAGGGGCGTTGATGTTTTATAGTACGGAGACCCTATTCGCGCACGGATAGACTGGCAGATCTACGGTGAGAGTTAAATATTGTAAGAGCCCTTATCAATAAGAATCTCTGAATGCGGGGTTTGCGGATTGATATTCCCGTCAGCCCTGAAACACTGGCACAGTTTTCATCTTATTTTCTGGTCGACGCTGTCATCTTGCGCTGGCCAACTTATAATCAATCTCTAACGATTCAAGTAACGACTATAGCCAATGAGCCATATCTCCATTGTCGATCTGCTGGCCGGCCAAAAGCCCAATGGCCAATCTTTACAAGAGCAGGAAATTGAACTGTGCGGCTGGATTCGCACTCGCCGTGATTCCAAGGCAGGCATGTCCTTTCTGGCCGTTCACGATGGCAGCTGTTTTGACCCTATTCAGGTTATTGCTGAAAGCGGCCTGCCTAACTATGAAAGTGAAATCCAGAAGCTGACCGCCAGCTGCAGTGTGCGGGTAAAAGGTATTCTGGTGGAATCTCCTGCCAAAGGTCAGGACTGGGAAGTCAAAGCCACTTCCGTAGAAATTGTAGGCTGGGTTGACGATCCTGAAACCTACGCGATGCAGCCCAAGCGCCACTCCATGGAGCATTTGCGTGAACACGCGCACCTGCGTCCACGCACCAATATCATCGGTGCTGTAAACCGAGTGCGCCACTCCGCCGCTAACAGCATTCACAACTTCTTTGATCGTGAAGGTTACATGTGGGCCAGCACCCCTCTTATCACAGCCTCTGACTGTGAAGGTGCTGGCGAAATGTTCCGTGTGTCTACATTGGATTTCAACAACCTTCCTCGCACAGACAAAGGCGATGTTGACTTCAACGAAGACTTCTTCGGTAAACAAGCATTCCTGACTGTATCTGGTCAGTTGAATGCTGAAGCTCTGGCCTGTGCCCTGAGTAAGGTTTACACCTTTGGTCCAACCTTCCGCGCTGAGAATTCCAACACCAGTCGCCATCTGGCTGAGTTTTGGATGGTGGAACCCGAAGTTGCTTTTGCAGATCTGAGTGATGTGGCAGATCTGGCCGAAAACATGCTGAAGACGGTTTGCGGCGAGATCCTTGAAAAGCGTACTGATGATATGGCGTTCTTCAACCAGCGTGTTGATAAAGGCTGCATCGAACGTGTGAAGACGCTGTCTGAATCCAGCTTCACACGCATGACCTACACAGAATGCATCGATGTACTGCTGAAATCAGGCAAGACGTTCGAATTCCCTGTGTCTTGGGGTATCGATATGTCTTCCGAGCACGAACGTTTCCTGGCGGAAGAGCATGTAAAAGGCCCGATAGTGGTAACCGATTACCCGGCCAGCATAAAACCGTTCTACATGCGCATGAACGACGATGGCAAAACTGTTGCCGCTATGGATGTTCTGGCTCCCGGCATTGGTGAAATCATCGGTGGCAGCCAGCGTGAAGAACGCCTGGAGGTACTGGATGCCCGTATCGAAGCTCAAGGTATGAATAAAGAAGATTACGGCTGGTACCGTGATCTGCGCCGCTATGGCACCGTTCCTCACGCGGGCTTTGGTCTTGGTTTTGAACGTTTGCTGGGTTATATGACCGGTGTTCAAAACATCCGTGAACTGATTCCGTTCCCACGAATCCCACGTAACGCGTCTTTCTAATCGCGTTATCTCCAAACCCATGCTGCCCTGAGCAGTATGGGTTTTCATTCCCCATTCCCCGCACAAAAACAATAATCCTCTACTATCATTCATCAGGGAATCGCACTCTTAGTTTAAAAAATGTTGGCTTAAAGAATGTTTGCCAGAGTCGTTGTTTTACTGTGTCTGTTGATAACGCTTAGCTCAGCTGTTTATTCAAACCCTTTTACAAGCAAAGCCCTTTATCATCATCTGAAAATTACTTACACACCCACAATTGAACCCGTTTACACCTACATTTTTTCTTTTACTGGTGGAAAAGATAACAGCTACTTTCTCCCGGCCCCTCCTGTGCAGAACCCTGTTCACAACGTTGAGGTTGTTTCTCTCCCCCATATAATTCCCTTAATGAGAATACCTGCAGGCAAAGGGTTAGAAGAGCTTACAGTACACCTTTCCGATGAAGAGTATGCCCACCTGTTTTCAGGGCGCGGCAACCTTCAAGTATTAGCAGCTAACAAACTAGAAAATTCATCAGCATCAAGAGCTAAGAGTTCGCATCTTTTTCTGAAAGCTGATTGGTTCAGTAAACATTACACATCCAAAGATGACTACATTGAGGCCATCATTGAAAACAGGCTCAGGTTCATTCCTCTATTTATGGGAGCATCCCAAAGCTCAGAAAAAAAAGGGAAAGAACCTCCACCAGAAGCATCAACATCCCAACTCACAATATCCGGGCCTGATGTAACACAAGTAGATCCTGAGCTCGAAAAGCGTTACAAACTTGTCAGATCAAGAAGTCAGAAAGAAAGAGCTGCTGGAAGGCCAACAAGCAGCACTCACCCTCCTGCCGCAACTTCCTGCTCCCCCACTGATCAGAAAGGTATCAGTCAATGCGAAGATCTTGGTCTTACTCTCAGCTACACAGACCTGAGAACTACAACCTCAGATTCAGGTACTAAAGACAAAAGACGCTCTCTGCCTGCCACACTGGAAGACACTCCAGTTGTCTTTCTACATTCCGCTGACACAGTCCTCGATACCTCCCAAACTGTTTTCACAGCAAACCTGAGCGTTAACGGAGCCAAATTGGCTGTCCCCCAAGAATTCAAGGACATTTTACAAACAACCATGCTGGCATCTGAAGGCACGCCAAAAACTCCAAGTAACGAGTTTTTTCGATCTTTAATTCAATTGAGCGACCAAAGACAAGTTTATGGGGATGAACTGGATGAGGATGAGAGTGGAGATCAGGCATCACTACTGAATACCTGGGATTTTAAAAAAGAACATGACACCGAGCTTAAAACGCTGATGAGCCACACACCCAGTATGGGAGCTTCAGACACTGACAAACAAACACATCAAGACGCCGTTACGGCAATGAAACAAGATCATCTAAATAGCCAGAACGAAGCTTTTTGGGCAGCCATGAAAACCATTACCGATGAAAACCCGGCATTACAAAGAAGACTTGAAGACTTTATATCACAAAATTCGATGTACCCTGTTTACATCAATCTTCACGTTCCCCATAGCGCTAATGGTTTCACACATCCATCCATGTTCGAATGCATGATCAACTCGCCAAAACAACTAGAACTGCAGTCAGGTAATGGTATTTACATCGGAGAGATACAGCGATTTAACGATATAATTCATCTCACCACTACCACAAGTTATAATAAAGTCAGTGTTGACAGAAAGCAACAGATCGGAAAATCACCAACGGGTATTCCTGCCAAAGACTATGATGCATCAACCAGAGACAGAGAAGCTTATGTCAAAAAGCATTCCAGGCATGGGCATGCCGATATTAGCTGGAGAATAACAAGTAATATTGCAGAACTGAAACTTCAATACGTTCTTCGGGCCGCTCCCCATGGCCAATGGAAAGTGTTGTTTGTCAGCGTAGATTATGACTTGAACTTACCGGAGCTTACATTAACGCCCAGGGAGAAATTCAAAGACTATATTCCTCCACACAAGAATGAACGCCCTCCTGTAATAGAAGAGAAGAGTGATTCAGCTACGGCTCTCACGACTCCAATAGAAGAGATGCATCTCTTTCAGGAAGAGGATCAGGCAGAATCGCCGCAAGAATCAGAGGATATCGCTGCTGCCCGGTTTAGGGATAGGCACCAGACCTGGTCTAAATTTGCCCGCCAAACCCGAAAGAAGTCTGCAGCTTCACATAAAGTCAAATCATCACCCGATGCTCAATTCGATGAAGAATTGGAGTTATGAGTAAGACTCTGAGAAAAAACGCCGCAGGTGCTGAGTAAACGCTGTCAGGACAACCGGCAGATGCTCATTCTTTCTGTGAGCCAGATAAAAACTGGACGCATAACACAACGTTTCTGGAAGTAATGCTTTTATCTTTCCAGCTTCTTCAAACTGTCGTGCATAGTGGTTGGGCAGTAAACCGACATAGTTGCCCGTCATGATCAACAGAGCTTCCGACTCCATATTATCAATAATCGCTCCGGCCACTTTGGCCTGAATGGACACTAAATCCGCCTCATGTTCATAGCCATGAACAACAACCGGACTTTGTTGTATATCCGCCATACGAACATTCTCCTTGCGGAACAATGGATGCTCCTCTCCGCAATACAGCAAATGCTGCTCATCAAAGAGTTTTTCATAGAGAATGCCCTGGATATGAACAGGAAACGGGCTTATCGCCAAATGTAATGCTCCGCTTAAAATTCGCTGTTCAAGATCGTGGGGGGAGCGAGTTTCAAGATGAATATGAACATTCGGGTGTATTTCCTGAAACTCTTTCAATATGGAGAGGATGGGAAACTCTTCATTGGTTATAGTGTTATCAATAAGTCCTAACCTCAGTTCCCCCTGAATGTCTCCAGTAAGAACACTGACCTCCTGCCGAAAACTTTCAACGGAAGATAATAATCTCTGGGCAGATTCAAATACTTTTTCACCAGCTTCTGTTAGTCGAAAGCCACCTCTCCCACGATAACAAAGTCGTGTTCCCATTCTTGTTTCCAACCGGCTTACATATTCACTGATTGTTGATTGACCAATATTTAATACCGATTGCGCTGCCGAAAACCCACTACAGTTGACTATAGTTACAAAAATGCGCAACATGCGCAGATCTGCTTCATGCACTTGCCTCATAAATCACCGAAGTCTTTATTCGGCTAATTGCAAACAACAATCATTACCGAATCAAATAAAAAGTCACTTCGGTTTTATACGATTTTTATTTAGATAGAAATGTATTTTACCTATGCATTGCAATCCTTACATTGATTGTGCTTTCAGAACACAACCAATGAATTAAGGGTGTCTCTCATGAGTAACAATGGATACGAAGCTGGTCGATTAAATCTTCCTTTCGTTGGCCACTGCACATTTGCCAAAGCTCCCGTTTGCAATGACTGGGATAATATTAACGCCGATGTAGCCGTGCTCGGTGTTCCAAATGACATGGGTACTCAATGGCGTTCTGGCGCACGTTTTGGACCTCGTGCCGTTCGTGAAGCATCCACCCTGTTTTCTTTTGGCCATTCTGGTGCTTACGATCACGAAGATGACGTTCTTTACCTGACCAACGAAGAAGTAAAAATTGTTGATGTAGGCGATGCTGATATTGTTCATACCGATATGGCACAGAGTCACGACAACACAGAGTTTGCCGTTCGCAAATTACTGGAAGCCGGAACCATGCCGATTGTTATTGGTGGTGATCATTCCGTAACAACGCCGGTTCTGCGGGCATTTCGTGATCAGGGTTCTGTTCATGTTATTCACTTTGATGCCCACCTTGATTTCGTGGATGAGCGCCACGGTGTTCGCGAAGGTCACGGCAACCCAATCCGCCGCGCATCAGAAATGGATCACATTACCGGTATGACCCAGATGGGTATCCGCAATGTGTCGTCTTCTAACCGTTCAGATTTTAATGCCGCCAGAGAAGCTGGTTCCGATGTTATGTCTGTTAGAGACGTTCGCCGCCTGGGTGTTGAAGGTGTTCTGGACCGTATTCCTCAGGGCAAATCGTACTACATCACTATTGATATTGATGGTTTCGACCCATCTATTGCTCCAGGCACAGGAACGCCAAGCCACGGTGGTTTCCAATATTACGAAGTCGTTGAGATTATTCAGGCTCTGGCTAAGCGCAGTAAAGGAAATATCATTGGTATGGATCTGGTTGAGGTTGCACCAGCTTATGATCGTACAGATTCAACTGCCATTCTTGCCGCTCAGGTGCTGATGAACAGTATTGGTTTCATTTTCCACGCAAGAAACTCCTAATCAATGATCTGACCAGCACTTATTGTGCTGGTCTTTTTTGTAGAATCTGAATATCTCCAGACAGATTCGTCCTTAATGATGCTCAGAAGGTTTCAGGCGAATGACACATACAATTAAAGCCGAGAAAGACGATAAGCAGATATTGATAATCTGTCTGACTCTTTTAGGCTGCATTATCGGGCTCGGATTAGTTTCCCCAGACGCGCTCGCAGAATTAAGCTTGGGGACAATGAACTACATTATTGAAAAGTTTGGTTGGGTATACGCTGGCGGAACTTTTTCCTTCGTTCTCATTCTCTTTTTCCTGGCATTCAGTAAATACGGCGATATCCGCCTCGGCCCTGATGATTCTAAACCTGAATTCAGCACCTTCTCATGGTTGGGAATGCTGTTCTCTGCAGGTATGGGAACAGTAATGATCCTGTGGGGAATTGCAGAACCAGTTTCTCACTATGTAAACCCTATGACGGGAATTGCTCCAGAAACCCCTGAAGCTGCGGCTTTTGCCTTCCGTAAGTTCTTCCTGCACCAGGGCGTTCAAGCATGGTCCATGTTTGCCGTACTTGGTCTGGCAGTTGCCTACCTGATGTTCCGTAAAAACCAGAGTGGTATGGTCAGTAATATTCTTCTGCCCTGGGGTGAAGACAAGACGAAAGGCAAACTGGCCAAACTGATCAACATTATCTGCGTGTTAGCAGCCGCTTCCGGTGTTGCTACTTCTATCGGTTTTGCGGCGCTGACTATCAACAGCGGCTTGAGCCATATGTTGGGTGTGCCCGATACCATGACAATTAAAACTGTTCTGGTTATTGGTATTACCGCCATTGTTATCAGCTGTGCCATTACTGGTGTGAAAAAAGGTATTAAAAGCGTTTCTGATATTTTTGCAGTACTGGTTATTGCCATGCTGGTAACGGTTTATGCCCTTGGCGAAACTACCACCATGTTTAACGTGCTGCTGACATCCCTCGGTGACTACCTCAGTAACGCATTCAAAGATGGTCTTGCGCTGCCAACATTCTCAGACAATGCTCCCTGGTATGGCAAGTGGACCCTGTTTTACTATGCATGGGCAATCGCATGGTCACCTTTTGTCGGCCCGTTCGTTGCGCGGGTATCCCGTGGTCGTACTGTTCGTGAATTTATTCTCGGTGCGATTCTGACTCCACCTGTTGCTATTTACATCTGGGGTTCAGGTTTTGGTACTACTGCTCTGCTATCCGATCTCAACGTGATCCGCCAGGCTGCAGAATACGCGCCACTGGCTAACTTCCTGGTATTTGAGCACTTCCCTCTGGGAACATTTATCTCCTACGGAATTATTCTGGCGATGTTCCTTGGATTGATCACTTCTCTCAATTCATCGACCTACACCCTGAGTGTGATTTCTTCCAACGGCGATTTAAACCCATCCAGAAATATGCTTGTCCTGTGGGGTGTTCTACCTTCAACATTGGCTCTGGTATTAATGATGTCCAGCTCTGGTCTTGCCATTCTTCAGAGTGTCAGCCTGATATTTGCACTGCCGCTTATGCTGGTTCTGTTCCTTGCTATGGCATCCATTATCAAGATGCTAAGGGAGGAATTTGCAGAAGACCATCCGGAAATTTCCACACTAAAAGAAGAGAGTGAAAACGAAAGTTCAGCAGGTTTGGCAGCTACAGCCTGATCAAGTATTCAAGCAATAAAAAAGCCGGATATGGATGTCCGGCTTTTTTTACCCTGAAAAAGTGAACAGTTATTTCACTTCCCGGTAATACTTATAAACAGAGTGTTTGGTTACATTCAACTGATCCGCAATGTATTGTGGAGCACCTTTGATCTGGAAAATACCGCGATCGAACAGTTCATGAACAATACAACGATTCTTCTGTTTCAATGGAATGGAACGATCCGTTGAAACTTCATTGATAACCTGTTCAGTAACAGTTACCAGCAGTTCGTCCATATCGTGGTTAAACTGCTCATCCAGAACTTCTGCATGATTATCCAACCCTGGCATCATCGTTTTAATGATTTGAGGGAACGGGCAATCAAGGTTCATATTGATACACAGAAAGCCAATAATATTATTATCGGCATCTGTACAACCACAGGAAATAGATTTAAATAATGAACCATCACGGCCGTGGGTGAAATAATTCCCGGTAATCCGGCTTCCCGTTTTTCGCATTTCTGCGACCTGTTTAATACCCAGGTCTGTCATTGGGGAACCCAGCTTTCTGTTGGTGTTGTGACCATTAACAATATAAACAACAGAACTCTGTACATTTTCCAGAGAGTGAAGAACAACCTCACAGTGAGGTCCAATAAACTCGGCGATAAAATCCGCAATAACAAAATAAGGTTTTAATTTGTCAGTACGGCATTCATTCGTGTCGGGGCTCATAAAAACCACCTTCTAAACTTTGTTATTACTTATAGTTGATTAAATACCTCTTTATTTTGCTTTGAATCAACTTAAGTGAACTTTGTTAAAATGTATTGAGACTTTTACAAAAGCCATACTTGTCGTATTTATTTCCGTTGCAAATTTACTATTTTCTAAACAACTTTCATGACCTGACAGGTATGTTCCTTTAGGACAGTCTGGGCCCTGAAACCGCTCATCCGGGATGCAGATAACAACAAATCACCTCTTTCTGGCACCTGCTTGGCTCATCACGTTGAAACTACGGCTGAGGACTTTGAGGTTCTGGTCAGTTGCGATCAGGACAGAGGCAAGCTCAGCGCAAACGAAACTTAACAGGGATTTTCACCCGGGACGGAATACCTCTGCCATTTTCAACCAGCGGCAAGAAGCGCCATCGAGCCACAGCCTTGAGGGCAGCTTTATCCAAAGACTTGTGACCTGATGTTGTTTCAACTTCCATGCTGAAAATATTCCCCTTGCCATCCAATTTCACATCCAGAACCACAGTACCCTCCTGCCCCATACGTCGAGCACGATAAGGGTACACAGGCTGCTCCTGACGACCAGAATAACGGGGAGTTTCTATCAGGCGATACTGACTGGATGCTCCCTGAACCTTAGCGTTTTCCACTTCACTGGTTACCAGGATTTCGCGAATGTCTTTGGCAACCACCGTTTGTGGAAGAGTTTCTTCCTTGACCTTTTGAGCCGATTTTCCCTCTGGTTCAGCTTTTTTCGGTCTTTCTTTCTTAAGTTCTGGTTTTTTCTCTGCAATGAGCACCTTTTCAACAGGAAGAGCCTGTTTCACTGGTTTGGTTTTTTCAGGTTGTACTAGGGGAACAATGTGTTTGTTTTCAGAAGCTCCTGAAGTTGTTACGACTTTTTTCTGGGCAGGTTTTTTGCGCTTTTCAGTCATAGAATCAGACGGCTTTGTAACCCGCAGGTTCACAGTTACTCTTTGAGCCGGAAGAATCGGGAATTTCAGTTGTTGCTGTTCTGAAAAAAAATACAAAGAAAGTCCCGCGCCAACATGAAGCAGAATGGAACAAACAAGAGTGATGAAAATCGGATTCTGCATAAATTTTCGGAGTGCGAGCAACAAAGCTCCCGAGGTCTGACAGCGTTAGATAATAGGTCGAATCTATCATGGTGCTCGGCTTAAAATTGTCAACGCGTCATAAAGGAAAGAGTGTTACGAAACCTTCGAATCAGCCCTTTTATTGACCCAAGTCCATTGTATATTTCAGTACAGTTCCCACCTGTACCCACAGCACACATCCGATATAATGCTCACCATTCAATAAAATACTGCCCACCAGCTTCAGATTATCTCTTTTCTCCGGTGCTTTATGATTGCCAATGATGTGTTACGTCGCCTGCGTTTTGCTTTAAACCTGAGTGACGATGAAATGATCGCCATTTTCAAACTGGCCGAACATGAAATTCCGGCCTATCACCTTTATAACCTGATGCGAAAGGAAGAGGAAAAGGGTTACGTGCTCTGCCACGACGATGTTCTGGCTCGTTTTCTGGATGGCCTGATTATCCACCGCAGAGGCGCTCAGGAAGGCAAAAAGCCGGACTATCTGCCCAAAGGTGCCCAGCTGTCCAAGAACGAAGTTCTTCGCAAGCTCAGAATTGCCCTTGAACTCAAAGACACCGATATCATCGACATGATGAAACTCGCCGATTTCGAAGTGTCCAAATCAGAGCTGTCTGCCATTTTCAGAAAGCGCGGCCATCGAAACTATAAAGAGTGTGGCAACCAGTTTCTGCGTAATTTCATTTCCGGCCTGACTTTGAAGTACCGCACGGACCTGCCCAAAAGAAAGCCTCAAGCCAATTAACTTTCTCATTTGTTGGTTTGGCAATACTGGGCAGGCGTTTGCCCGAGCCCGCGTCGAAGAGCGTGAATAAAGGCACTGACCCGTGGGCATTCGCACTTCCTCAATTAAATTCGCACTTCCTCGATTAATTTCGCACTTCCTCGATTAAATAGCCCCATAAAGGTATTCAAAAACACCTCACACTTTATTGAAGAAACCCTGAACATATACAGCCAGCTGGCCACGGCTATGTTGATTGGTCTGGCGACTAATAATGGTATTTTGATTGTAGAGTTTATTAGCCAGCTCCGTGACCGGGATACCCTTTTTGAACAAGCGATCATTGAAGCATCAAAACTGCACCTGCGACCGATTTTGATGACAGCCTTTACCACTGTTGCCAGTGCTATTCCGATGATACTGTCCAATGGTACTGGCGTAGAATAATGGTGCTGGCGCAGAATCCCGTGTCATTATTGGTATTGTTATTTTCTTCGGTGTACTGGTTCCCAGCCTGCTGACTATTGCAACTATGCCGTCTATGTACAGTTGACTGGCACGAGGCACGACCTGTCACCGGAGCATTGGCAAGAACCGTTACCCAGACTGATAAAAGTAACCAATCGTTAATAAATACCCTCCAGAAAACATATCCCCTCTTGCTCTGCGGCAAGTACGTAGGCAAACTCCGTCCTGTAAGTTTCGGCTATACAAGCGACACGATAATGTCATTTGCTGCAGTG
>NZ_CAMZOG010000057.1 GCF_947331445.1 Parendozoicomonas sp. Alg238-R29
CCGTTCAAATCAATCTTTGCCTGAAGGCTATTTCTGTTTCAACCCCTCACTTTCTTCAGCCAACCTGAGAAAGCCCCTTATTTTTGTAGGTACGGTCGTTTGTACGGGTGCTTGTGTTGGCTGCTCATAGCCTTATCGCGTTTGCTATGGCTCTGGCAACCAATTTCCCATCAGAGGTTTTCATGGTTCCTTCTGTGGTGAACATCCGTCGCCCGGCATGATCAATCTGGCCTTCAATAATAAGTGGTTCTTCTGAATCCATCACTGCACGTATGAATTTCACGTTCAAATCCGTCATGGTATGCCCCTCACCAACAGCCAATGTTGTCATAACTGCTGAACCCATAGCGGTGTCCAGCAAGCTGGCAATAATGCCGCCATGCAGAGAGCCAATCAGGTTTACATGGTGCTCTTTTGGGGTGTAAGTGCATGACCAGTAGCCCTCTCTGTAGTTAAGGACTTTATAGCCTAGGTTATCGGCCATGCCAAAACGCTGCTCCAGGGACTCAAAGTATTCCAGCCGCTCAAGGCCAGACATCTCTTTAATTAAACGTCGTGTGTCAGTCGATTCGGTGATCATCCGGTTACCTTGCGCAGTGCTTTTTTGGCGTAGTGCTTTTTGGCGTTGTTGCTCTTGGCGTGTTTTTGACTGTGGATAGATCAGTTGTTGGATATCTTTTCGCACCACCTTTCCAACAGGGTTTCTTGGCAATGATTCAAGAATATGAATGTGCTTGGGGGTTTTGACGGCACCAAGACCTTCTTTGAGAGTGTTTCGTATCGCCTGTTCGGTAAGTTGAATTCCAGGCTTCAGGCAAACAGCCGCTTCGAGCCTTTCGCCCCAGTAATCGTCTTCAACTGAAAATACGACAGCTTCCCTTATTTCAGGAATAGCGGTCAGTACGTTTTCAACTTCAGCGGGATAGATATTAAAACCGCCGGAAATAATCAGATCACTGACTCTCCCTTTTATAAATAGATAGCCATCATCGTTGATGTATCCCAAATCTCCGGTAAGTAACCATGGGGGCTCCGGCTGTTGGTTAATAAGAGATGTTTTAACAAAAGCGTGGGATGTTTTTTCTGGTTGATCCAAATAACCGGGCATCACGATGTTACCGCTAGCAGCTATCTCACCGGTTTCTCCCATAGGCACAGGCTGGTGATGCTTATCTAAAATCGCAATTTTGCAGTTGGCTGCGGCTTTCCCCACAGAAGCTTGTAGAGCTGGAGTCGCCATATCTTCGGGTGTAAGAGCCGCTATCAGTAGTGGCGCTTCTGTTTGCCCATAAACGGTTGAGAGTTTGGGGCCAAACAGATCCAGAGCTTGCTGGATACGCTTACCAGACATAGGTGCTGCGCCATAGGTTAAATGTCGCAAACAGGGGAAGGTTTCAGCGGTTGTTTCTGGCGCATCCAAGAGTTTGTAAATTAATGTAGGCGGCATAAAGCAGACAGAAACTTTCTGCTGTTGGAACGCTTTCTGAATACTGCTGATATCCGGTTGCTCAAGAAGAATATGGCTGCCACCTGCGGCCAGCACAGGCAACACATAGTGGGAGCCACCATGTGTTAAAGGTGCCACGGCAAGATTGCGATCGGAGCTTTGAAAATCATACAGCTCATGTAACCCCTGCATCACGGCCAGCATATTGCCGCAGCTTTGCATAACACCCTTGGGTTCCCCTGTTGAACCGCCGGTAAACTTTATGGCCATAACGGTTTCAAGATAAATTTTGGCTGGCTGAAACGGCGACCCTTTATACTGCTGAATCAACTCCTGACAGTTGGGTTGTTGTGGCGAACCTGATGAGCCGAGATGTAAGATCTTATGCAGCCCATCAGGTAATTCTTTGAGACTGTTTTGATCCGCAATAATTAGCGAAACATTGCCCTTTTTGATCAGGTTTTTATTCAGCGATAAACCATTCTTGGGATTGATGGGAACCCAAACCAACCCTGCAGCAAGAATTGCCAAATATGCGACAACATGATTGTTATGGTTCTGAGCGCAGAGCCCAACTCGTAAATTGTGTGGTGCTATAGTTTGTAAGCCTTGCGCCAGAGATTCAACTTGCGAGACAAGTTCTGAGTATGTGAATTGCCCATGGGAATCCCTCACGGCTATACCGTGAGGGTTTATTTTTTTGCCCTGGTAAAGAGCGTCAATAGGGCTTGAGAAGTTATTCATAGTTCACCTTTCAAGCGCAGTGACAACGGTGACAGCTTCTTCGCACTCATAAAAACCGCCACCATTTTCAGCCACGGCAATACGTGCACTTTCCACTTGTCTCGCTCCGGCTTCCTCACGCAACTGCGTCACCAGCTCATGGAGTTGAATAATGCCTGTGGCACCCACAGGGTGACCCTTGGAAACCAATCCACCAGATGTGTTGACCGGCGTTTTGCCACCAAGCGTTGTATGGCCCTGTTCGGTGAAAGCCCCTCCCTCTCCGATAGGGCACAGTTGCAGATTCTCGATTTGCTGGATTTCTGAATAGGCCGTTGCATCATGCACTTCTGCCAGATCAATATCTTTTGGATCGAGCTGCGCTTGTTCATAAGCCTGCAGGCTGGCGATCCGACCAATATGGTTATGGAAATCTGTTAGGGGACGGTTTGATCCACTGACCAGGCTTATACCACGAATACGAATAGCCCGATTTTTGTTGAACCGGTGCAGTTGTTTTTCTGAGCAAACAATAGCGGCTGCGCCTCCGTCTGAAATAGGTGCACACATAGGTAGAGTCAGAGGCCAGCTTACTAATCGTTCGCTGAGCACGTCTTCAACACTTACCGCATGTTGGTATTGGGCAAGAGGGTTAAGTGTTGAGTGCTGGTGGTTTTTAGAAGCAACATGTGCAATCTGCTTCTGGGTAGTTCCATAGGTTTCCATATGTAGCCGTGCCAAGGCAGCATAACTATCCATAAAGAAACTGCGTTGGCCGGTGTCCTGATTTTGAAATTCTGGAGGAATTAACGAATGTCCCATACCAGAGATCGACTCGCGAAACTCTTCAAGGCGGTAGATATCTGTTCCACCGGTGAAGGCTTTAAACATTTTGTCCCGTTGGTTGGGGAAGTACATTTTCTCGCCGCTGGCAATAAGCGCAACATCGCACATGCCAGCTTTGATATGTGCCACCGCCTGCAATAATGCTGTAGAACCAGAAGCACAGGCATTCTCAACATTGGTAACAGGAATGCCTTGAATGCCCAGTGGGCGAAGAGCGCACTGGCCACGAATCGTATTCTGCCCTTCCAATGCCCCCTGTCGTGTATTGCTAAACCATGCTGCCTGAATATCGGTGATGTCTGCACTGGCATCTTTGAGAGCATCCAGCACAGCCTCCTTAGTAAAATTTTTTACTGACTTTTCAGGAAACTTGCCCAGTTGGGTATGAGCGATACCGACAATAAATACATCTGTCATTTTGTTGCCTACAGCGTTGTTATTGCTCTTTTAGAGCAGGTTTCTTTCTTTGTACGACTCGAAAACGCCGGGTAACAAAAGCAAGATCGGTTAAGCAGGCATTACCTGCCGGATTAAGGCCGGTGACATGGAAGTCACTGTATGCAGCAGCAAAGTTGATGGGCATGCCCATCAGGTTGCAGGCAACAGAGGCTCCCACATCGTTATAGGCATCTTGTGCCTTCTCAAGAAAATCATCGCTGGTGGAGTAAACGTGTGAGGTGATGGCGCCGCACTCTTTAGCATCGGTTGTAGCTTCCTGCAGACAGGTATCTGCATTTTTTCCTTTGATCAGGAAAGACACAGGCCCAAACAGCTCGCTCCGATAAATATCTTTCTCTCCCGGTGTGACTTCAATCATTAACGGAGTGGCCGTTCTTGCATCCGGGAATTCAGGGTGATTATAGGGACTGGATTTCCGCAGAATTTTGCCTCGCTGTTTTCCTTGCCCCTCAATACGATCAAGTGTTGAGTAAATTTCATCATTCACCAACGTCCCACACAGGAAAGCGGCCATCTTCGGTTCTTCAAGGTGTTCGTTAACGGCGCTGACAAGCATTTCGGCAACATCGTCAAAGCTGACCTGTTCACCATTCACCAGAATGCCTTGCTCAGGAATATGTATGTTCTGAACACTGGTACACATCTGTGCAGAGGCCTGACAAAGCGAGTGGGCGATAGCTTTGGTCATACCTCTGATATTGTTTGTGGACTCAATCACAACGGAATTACAGCCCGCCGTTTCTGTATAAACCTGGGCGCGACGACAGTTGTCTTCTATCCACTGGCCAAAGGTTGGGCTGCCAGTGAAATCAATAATGGCTGTATCTGGATGTTGCAACAGAGGCAGGGTTGCAGGTTGCTCACGGGTATCTGCCACCATAGTGACAAGGTTGGCATCAAAACCCGCTTCTTTCAGCACTGAACGTGCGGCCTCAACAACAAGAGCGACTGGTAAAATTGCTGAGGGATGAGGTTTCAGAATGACTGGGTTGCCTGTTGCCAGGCTGGCCATAAGTGCCGGGTAACCATTCCAGAGTGGGAAGGTTGCGCAGCAAACCGCGACGCTTACGCCAACCGGCATAAGGCGAAATTCTTTTTCCAGAGCGGCGGTACCATCACTGCCAAAGCGTCGCTCCCAGCTGGCTGACTCAGGGATATCTTTCATCGCTTTGTAGGCATACACCAAAGCTTCCAGCCCTCGGTCCAAAGCATTCGCACCGCTGCCAGCAAAGGCCATGATAAAACTCTGCCCGGAGGTGTGCATGGTGGCATGGGCATTTTCAAAGAGTTGCTCTGCACACCGGTCCAGAATTTCCATGCAGATTCCAACACGTGTTTCCGTGGCGGTTTTTTTCCACTCTGCCATTGCCGAAGTCGCCGCTGAGAATAACTCTTCGGTATCAACTTTTGGGTAGGTGATGCCTAAAGGCTTACGGGTGTAGGGGGAAAGTTCTGCTCCGGTTTCACCAGATACTCCCGGCATTGGAGTGGTAAATGGAAAAGGGTGGTTCAGCTTGTCCTGAAAATTTTTCTTACCAGTGGCTGGAGGTTCATGGCCATGAATTTTGCTACTTGGGCTTTCTGGATAAGCAGTCCATGCGTAGCGCTTGGTACAGGCATCAAGTGCTTTTTCCAGTGTTTCCTGGTGCTTGGTAAAGTAGGCAGACATTCTTATTGTTCTTTAGACTAATGGCTTTCGTTAAAAGACTAAGTATTCATATGTTGAATTTCAAGCTTTCAAAATATAGACATTTTAACTTTCTTAAGTGTTGAATCCTTTTTGAAATCTATATTAGTCTATTAATGAAAGCTACTTTCTTCGACGAAATGAGTATTCGTAGATTTATAAAAGCAGATGTATAAAAACAGATGTATAAAAACAATAAGAAGGCATTGTCATGCTTAACGTTCTCAGTGAACTTTCCCGGGTACTGGATACCCGCGGAAACCCATATCTTGAAAATACCCATGCTCCCATTTCCCGGGAAATTGTAGCCAATGAGCTGGAAGTGATTGGCGAAATACCAAAAGACCTGACTGGTGTGTATTTACGTAATGGCCCTAACCAGCGCTGGCAGCCTCAAGGTGTTTATCATTGGTTTGATGGTGATGGCATGATGCATGGTGTAGAAGTGCGTGATGGTCAGGCAACTTATCGGAACCGCTGGGTACAAACGGATGGCTTAAAGCGGGAAGCTGAAGCAGAAAAAGCGATTTGGCCAGGGCTGATTGATCGGCCAGATCGTAACCTTCAGGGTTGGGGTTCTAATGGTGGTTTGAAAGATTCCTCCAATACCGATGTGGTTTTGTTCAATGGAAAACTGTTGAGCATGTTTTACCAGTGCGGAGAAGCTTATCAGCTTGACCCTAAAACACTGGAAACAACCGGCAAGATAGACTTAAAAGGTATGGGTGCCAGAAGTCTTTCTGCTCACTCAATGGTGGATGAACATACTGGTGAGCTGATCTTCTTCGACTACGGCACCACGGCTCCCTATATGACTTACGGTGTGTTGGCACCAACGGGTGAGCTAAAACACTTTACCGCGATTGATCTTCCCGGGCCTCGCCTGCCCCATACTTTGTCGATTACAGAAAACTATACCGTTCTGATGGATCTCCCTTTGTTCTGGAATCCGGAACTTTTGAAGAAAGATATTCAAAAGGTGGAGTTCTACCCTGAACTGCCTTCGCGCTTTGGCGTTATTCCACGCTATGGGGATGGAAGTGCTATCCGCTGGTTTGAGTGTGATCCCACGTACATCTACCACATGATCAACGCTTGGGAAGAAGGCGATGAAATTGTTATGGATGCCTGCAAAACCCATACACCAGAACCAACCAGTTCTCTACCCGGGCCATACGGTAATTTGCTGGCCTGGTTGAAGATTGACCCTACTTACGTGCGTTACCGTTTTAATCTGAAAACCGGTCAGGCGAAAGAAGAGCCGATGCATGACATTTTTACGGAATTCCCGGTTATTAACAGTCGCTACTATGGCCGCAAGAGTCGTTTCAGTTATCACGTAGGTTTTGCGGATGCACCGACAACCATGTTCGACAGTATTGTGAAATACGACATCGAGCAGGGAACGATTCAGCGTACCAAGTTTGGCGATGACTGTTTTGGCTCCGAGCCTGCTTTTGCTCCCAGAGATAACTCTCAGGGTGAAGATGATGGTTATGTTGTCACTCTTGTGAATGATCTTCAGGAGCAGCGGGGAGAGTTCCAGATTTACGATGCTAAAGATGTGGATAAGGGGCCATTAGCGAGGATTATTCTTCCTCAGCAAGTTCCCAGTGGTTTCCACGGGTGCTGGGCACCCGGAGACATTCTTTCTGAAACCATGGAAGGCTGGTGACTTTCAAAACCGTTAAGCAATCTGAAATGTGTAATTAATCAAAAGAATAAAAAGATGACAGAAGCCTATATCTACGATGCGGTGAGAACACCAAGAGGTATCGCCAAGGAGAGTGGTGGATTGCATGATATCAACCCACTGGATCTTCTGACGACGCTCTATAAGGCTCTGGAAAACAGAGGGAGTGTAAGCCCGAAAGATGTGAACGATGTTGTTCTTGGCTGTGTTACACAACACGGAGAGCAGGCTGGTAATATTGCGAAAACGTCAACGTTAAATGCCGGCTGGCCGGGAACGATTCCAGGTTTAACAGTGAATCGTTATTGTTCATCGGGTATGGATGCTATTCAGATTGCCGCTATGAAGATTATCTCTGGTGTTGATGATCTGGTGATCGCCGGTGGCGTGGAGATGATGTCGAGAGTGCCCATGATGTCTGATAAGCCTGCACCATTTGTGGATATTGCACTGGCAACCAAAGTGGGCATGGTTCCTATGGGGATAGGGGCAGATTTGATTGCTTCCCTATACGGCGTAAGTCGCGATGATGTTGATGAAGTTGCTCTATCCAGCCAGAGGAAAGCATTACAGGCTCAAAAGGAAGAACATTTTACTTCAATTGTTCCTGTGACTAACCCGGTGAAAGACATCACCCTTGAGCAGGATGAAGTCAATCGCCCGGATATTACTCAAGAAGCATTGTCTGCGTTATCGCCATCTTTCGAAAAGCTTGGAAAGGCTGGGATGGATGCGTTGTTTGAAAAGGCCTACAAACTGGATGCTATGTCTCATGTTCATACACCAGGCAACTCTCCAGCGATGGCCGATGGAGCGGCTCTGGTTGTAGTAGGTTCCGAAAAGACTGGGAAGCTACTGAATAAAAAGCCCAAGGCTCGCATAGCCTCCCTCGCGAACGTGAATGATGATGGTAATCTGGTGGTCAGTGGATGCGTAGCCGTTACCAAAAAGCTTCTGGATCAACAGGGTATGAGTGTCAGCGACATAGATTTGTTTGAAATTCATGAAGCATTTGCAGCTACGATTGTGAAAGCTCAGAAGGATCTGGAAATCCCGGATGAAAAACTCAATGTCAATGGTGGCTGTATTGCTTTGGGGCATCCGTTAGGTGCGACAGGAGCAATACTGGCTGGAACCCTTCTGGAGGAGATGGAGCGTAGAGATTTACGTTGGGGAGTTGCTGCCAGTAGTGGTGCCGCTGGTGCCGGGAGTGCAATTCTTATAGAGAGGTTGGGGGCGTAACGAAGAAACACAAATTAAAGTACCGCTAGAATTTGACTTTTTATTCAGAAAGAGGTTTTGTATTGACGGAAATGACTATTTGGTTTGTCTAATAGGTCATATTTTGTAAACGATATTTAACAAATCTGGCCATTTTATAAAAACAAGAACAGGCTAAGGTTGTTGCAAAAATAATAAAGCGTTTGAAACATTCCGTCTCGGAGTGATTTCTGTGTCGCAGTTCTGGCTTAGCCAAGAGACACCCCATAAAAATAAAAACAAGGGGATAAAAACTCTATGTTACACACCACACTCAGGGGCGTTCGCCCACTGATGCTCTCGTCTGCTGTCGCATTGGCGGTATCCCAACAGGCCGGGGCTATTGAGTTCAATCATGGAGATATTGAAGGAAGTTTTAACTCCCAGCTTTCTATTGGTGCCAGCTGGGGCCTTGAAGATCCAAACTCTACTAACGTGGCTGTTGGTAATGGTGGTACGGGTTACAGTAGCTCCAGTGATGACGGCAAGCTCAATTTCAAAAAGGGTGAAACCTTCTCAGAGATTTTCAAAGGTGTGCACGATCTCTCTTTAACCTATGAAAATTATGGCGTTTTCCTGCGGGGTAAATACTGGTACGACAATCGCCTTAACAATAAGAATGTTGAGCATGGTCACTTCCCCACCGGTTATGGCAATAGCCGCACATCAAAAAAGCTGGATGACTCCCACTTTGATGATCTGGCTAAGTTTTCTGGTGCCGAAATTCTAGACGCCTATGTGTATGGAGCCTTTGATATTGGCAACGTACCAGCCGACTTGCGTTTAGGTCGTCAGGTTGTCAGCTGGGGTGAAAGTACATTTATCCGCGGTGGTATCAACGAGATTAATCCCGTTGACGTGAGCGCATTCCGACGTCCGGGGGCAGAAATTAAAGAAGGCCTGATGCCGGTCAATATGATGTATGGCAATCTGGCACTGACGGATAACCTGAGTGTGGAAGCTTTCTATCAATTGGAATGGGAAAAAACTGTTCTTGATGGCTGCGGCACATTCTTCTCTTCCGGAGACCTTATTGGTGGTGGATGTAATTTCGCAACTATCGGTGGTAATACTCCCGGCCTGACCGATGAGTTAGCTTTTGCGAACCCTGCCACAAGGCTGAATCGTTTAGCTGATGAAACCCCCAGTGATGGTGGCCAGTTTGGTGTATCTGCCAGATATTACTCCCCCGAATTAAATGACACAGAATTCGGCGTTTACTTTATTAATTATCACAGCCGTACGCCGATTCTTAGCGCATTTAATGTGCCCAGTAATAACCCTCTTTACCGGGGACAGTACTTGGCTGAGTATCCGGAAGATATCCGCCTGTATGGGTTAAGTTTTTCAACGTCTGCCGGTGATTATTCTGTATCTGGTGAAATCAGTTATCGTCCGAATGCGCCGGTTCAGCTCAACCTTGTTGAAGGTTTATTGGCAGGTTTGACCAACGGTGCCGTTCCTGGATTGAGTCTTGAGAATGAGCGTGCTGTTGCAGCAGGATCTGGTAACAAAGTCGCTGGTTATGACCGGATGGAGCTGCTGCAAGCTCAAGTTACAGTTGCACGTTTCTTTGAGCAGGTTATGGGAGCAAGTCGCTTAACAGTGTTGGGTGAGGTGGGCTTCTCGCATACGGGTTCTTTGCCATCAGTTGATAAACATCGCTATGGGCGGGCATTTGCTTATGGTTTAGGCGAAAAGTCAGGATTCTGTAATGAAGTTGTAGGTTCGCTTAACCTTACAGCCAGTGAGTGTACCGATGAAGGTTTCGTAACCACGGATTCCTGGGGTTACCGCGTTCTCGGTCAGCTGGAGTATAACGATGTATTTGCCGGTATAAACCTGAAACCCCGCGTTGCTTATTCCCATGATGTGAATGGTTTTTCTGCTAACGGCACCTTCCTTGAAGGTCGTCAGGCGCTGACTTTGGCTCTGAATGCGGATTACCTGAGCAAATACACGGCTGGCCTTTCGATGACCAAATACTGGGGTGGCAAGTACAACACAACAAAAGACCGGGATTTTGCGTCCTTTAATCTTGGTATGAGTTTCTAAGGGAAAAGTCAGATGAAAAGAACAATGACAAAACTGACTCTTGCTCTGGCTGTTGCTGGTGGGCTGTCGGTATTTGGTGCCCATGCTGCGGTATCAGAAAAAGAAGCTGCAAAGTTAGGGAAAGAGTTAACTCCTGTAGGGGCAACTTTGGCAGGTAATGCGGATGGCAGTATTCCAGCCTGGAAGGGCGAGCTGATCAAAACTCAGGATGCTGATGGTTTCCTGATTGACCCATTTCCGTCCGACAAGCCGCTTTATATCATTACTGCAGCCAATATGGATCAGTATGCAGACAAGCTTTCGCCCGGTATGACGGCGATGCTTAAAAAGTATCCTGAAACTTATAAAGTGCCGGTGTACAAAAGTCGTCGTGCAGTAAGTTATCCCGAGAAGGTTTATCGCTCAGCCAGGAAGAATGCCCTGACGGCCGAGTTAAAGTCCGGTGGTAACGGTTTGGTGAAGTTCGATGAAACAGTGCCTTTCCCTGTTCCTCAGAACGGATTGGAAGCTGTCTGGAATCACCTTACGCGCTTCAGGGGCGGGGCTTATGAAGCCTTTAGTATGCAGATGGTAGTGCAGAGCAGTGGCGCCTATACACCGGTACGTTTGCATGATTATCAGGTGTTCCCTTCCTATCTGCAGGAGGGCTTTGATGCCGAGCAGGACAATAACGTGTTGTTCTACTTTATGCGCAGGGCTCTGTCGCCAGCTCGTATGACCGGTAATGTTCTGCTTGTTCATGAGACAATTGACCAGGTAGAAGAGGCGCGTCGGGCGTGGGCTTATAACGCTGGTCAGCGTCGCGTGCGTCGTGCTCCAACAGTAGCCTATGATGGTCCTGGTTTTGCAGCAGAAGGTACCCGTACTTCCGATAATGTAGACATGTTTAATGGTTCGCCGGATCGCTACAACTGGAAGCTGGTAGGCAAGAAGGAAATGATCGTTCCTTACAATGCTTACCGTCTGGCATCCAAGGACATTAGGTATGATGACCTGATCAAGAAGGGGCACATTAATCCTGCTGCTACCCGCTATGAGTTGCATCGAGTCTGGGAAGTTGAAGCAACCTTGAAGGACGATGCTCGCCACGTTTATGGCAAGCGGGTTATGTTCCTGGATGAAGACTCTTGGCAGGCTGTTCTGGTAGATCACTATGACGGTCGTGGCCAGTTGTGGCGTGTTGCTGAAGGCCACCACACTTTCGTGAGTGGTCCACAGACAACAGGTATGTCTGCAGAAGTTTTATATGACCTGCAGTCTGGCCGTTATATCGCCATGGGATTGGTTAATGAAGAAACCAAACCTGTGAACTATGAGTTCAGCCCTAAGCGTCGTACCTTTACTCCAGCAGCCTTGCGCCGTGCGGGTAAGTAAAGCACTGGTTGTTTGAATAAAGCTGAAAATGAAAAGGGCTGCGCTGTATTATACCGTGCAGCTCTTTTTATAACTGTATTTTTTATAACTGTATTTTTTTATAAATTAAGAGTCATATCAATATGAGGAATATCATCTTCCAGGTATTCTTCAGAAACCTTCCCCCCCCACACGGGCTTCTTGCAACGTCGCTACTCTTCCCAGGCTGATCTGAGGATAAGTTAAACTCGGTGGTCACAGGCGCATGCAAGAAACAAGTTTGCCTTGTTGATAACCGAGCAAATGACGTGTGTCTTTGTGGCGATCGTGATTATCCAGCTACTCCTGTTCAATAACAAACACATCAACCCGTAGCTTCATCAGGTCATAAAGCTGTTTTGTGGATAACGCAGAGAAAGCTATCCTCACTGCTCTGAGCCAGCGGGTGGGTGCAAATGTACAGATGGCTTTTGGTTTTGCTGTGTTTTATTCCTCACTGTGTGTACCCGTCTTGTACCGGGCAATCCTGCCAGCAGGGAACGCAATCATCAGGAGATGTGAAAATTACCCTGCACTCTGATGAGCAGTTGAGGGTTTGGGGATTAAAAAATCTTGAATTGGTGAAAGGTTCGGGTGGAGTTTATGGAGCCCAGCAGCTGGTATGTGGGTATAGCTCTGTTCAGGCAGGGAGAGTGTCTGTTGTTAGCCAGAACAACATGAACTTAAGTGGTCCGGGAGGTATTCAGATACCTTACCGGCTACGGCTTCGTAAAACTAGCAGCGATCCGGTCTGGCATGATCTTATTCCTGGGCAATTTTTGAGTATCAGATTGGGAGAGACAATTAAGCCAGATAGTAACTGTGGAAGTGATGCCAATATACGGCTGTGGGCGCTTTTATTGGAAAATAGTGTGGATTTAGTGGCCGGTAATTACTCTGATATTGTGACCGTAACCCTGAGCCCAGAATAGTTAATGGAAGTACCTTGTCGTTTCAATAGGGAGGGTAATATTCTTTTAGGTTATTTACTTTTACTTATGTAGTTCTTTCTCTTCTTTCTTACAGTGACTGCTCCTTTGCTAATCTCCCCGCGGGCTTGATTTATGCGAGAGGTGGTTATGAGATTAGAATATAGTGCCCTCAAATATGTTGTGAGGTGGTTGGTGGGCACAGTTCTGGTTTTGCCTGCTGTTTTGTGGGCCGATTGCTCGTTCACCCCCTGTGATAGTTCAGCCGACAATAAGTGTGAGTTGGGGGCGACATCTGTCGGTCAGTTCCAGGTCTGCATGAACATCAGTGCTTCTTATCAGATATGGGGGCTGAATAATATTGATTTGGGGACACTGACTCCTAGTTCCAGTGTTCCGTCTCCTTCTTCTATGTCTTTTTGTGTTTACTCCAATCAAGATGATCAGAAATTTACTCTGGCAGTTGATTCCGCTTCGGGAACTGGTGGCAATCTGGCTTTAAGGGAAGCAAGTGCTGGCACCATAGCAACGAATGTGAATTATACGCTGGAAGTGGCAACGACGGGAGGGACCACAGCAACGTTCTCTCAGTATGGAACAAGCCAGGTCTTCAGCCCCGCGACAGGAAGTGCACCCAACCCTTTTGTTGCCTGTTCAGGAGCAAATGTTACCGCGAAAGTGACGCTCGACTCCGGGTCATTTAAGGATGCCAATCAAGGTGTATACACTGACACTTTGATGTTAACGGTTAAAGCTGGGTGATTGTCTTTCTGGTGAGCTGCGATGGATTTCAGAGCGAGAGAGCACCTTATCGTTTTACTTTTTTATGGATTTTACTTCTAGCAGCGTTTTCAGAAATTCAGCGCAGCTATAGCAATGAAACTTTTATTGCTGCCGCCGGGCCACCAGAAGGCTTCGAAGTCTTAATTAACCCCTGGCATACCATGGTGGATATTTATTATGGTGATCGTCATCTGGTGAGCATGATGGCGACCATTTCACCAGAAACAATAACCTTATCTGATCCCAATCTTGCAGTAGATAAAATTCCGAATATCAGCAACAAGGTAATGGTTCTTGCTGCATTGACTGGGCGTTTAAAAAACAATGCAGATAAGGTTTGTTTGTATTCGGGGGAAGAAAACTGTGGCTGGCTCAAACCAAAAGTCGCAGGGGTGATTTTTGATGACAAGAGCTTTCGGGTCAGGGTTTTTATTGCACCAGAATTTCTTGGTAAGGATGGCATGAATTCAAGGCAGTATCTTCCAGCTGCATCATCTAATGCGCCTGGACTGGTGCAGTCTCTGAATGTTTCTGTATCCGGGTCTAATCAGGGAGGTAGCAGAGAAGTTCTTTATGGGACGACTTCTGTGGGAGTTGGAGAACTGTCATTAGCCTCTGAGTGGGATGTTGCCAGTGGCGAAGGGGGTCGTATTGCCTCTCTATATATTGAAAGAGATTTTCAGGGGCAGGATATACGGGCTGGCTATTTTTTTACATCTGGTTTCGGTTTTTCCTTCACACCTGATCGACCGATTGTCGGGGTTCATGCAAGTATTTCAGATAATACGCGTACAGATTTGAACTCAGGGCGCGCAACTCCTTTGGATGTGTATCTTCCGGTACGTGGGCGTGTGGATGTTTTTCGTGATGGCATATTGCTGAGATCCTGGTTGTTGGACGCTGGCAGTCATCAGCTAAATACTGATGGTTTCCCATTAGGTGCTTATACAATCAATGTCAGGGTATACGGCGATGGTAATCAGACCATCAGTGATGAGAGCCGGTTCTATGTCAGTCACTTTGGTCTTGCTCCGGAAGGTGTCAACTTATGGTTTGCTGAAGCAGGCAGGCTAATGAGCTGGAGTAAGCGGGGTTTATGGCCGGAAAGTGCCGACAACTGGTTGGCAAGAGCAGGACTCAGTCGAAGACTCAGGAATAGTTATGGCGCCACTGTCAGTGCAGCAGCCAGTCGTTATGCTGCGCTAGTTGAGCCGGGAGCACTGTATGTTGGTGAAGCCTGGGAGCTAATGCCTTCTGTTCTTATCAGTGATCACGGAGATCATGGAATCAATGTCGATATACGCCTATCGATGGATAAGTGGCTCGCATCATTGATCTATAGAAAGCTGCGTTCTAAAGGAAATCAATCTCCCGATCCCGTTCTGTTTGGAAGAAACAGCAAAAGCCTCTATGGAACCCTATCCACGCAGCTTTGGCAGGGGCATTTGCAATACCGGTTTAGCCAGTACTCAACAGATACGGTTAAAGGCGATAACAACCACACCCTCAGCTATTTAAAAAGGCTTATTCAGGATAATAGATACAGTATTGAAGGGCGGTGTGAAGTGACCAAGGCAGGCAGTGATCATCGAGTATTAGCCGGGCTTGATTTTCGATTACGCCAGAGTCGTATCAATCACACACTCTCCCCTAAATACGAACGTAGCCGTGACCAAAATAGCGGATGGAGTGGCTCAGGTTCAACACGCTATAACCTCTCTTACTCTGACAACAGAGAGGATCGTTATAATATTCAATCCAGCCTTTGGGGAGAGGCTCGCTCCGGTGAGCAGTTGGTCGGTGGTAACCTTCGGGTTCGTTCGCGTCTTGGAGAACTGACGGGGGCTGTCGATCATAATTGGGAAGGCAGCGGTTCAACTTCTTCGTGGGTTATGGGGCTTGCGACGAGTTTTACCTGGACTTCAGGGTATTTTTCCATTGGCGGTGACTACAGCGGTCGCAGTGCTGTGGTGGTGCAGATAGACGGTGTTGATAATCACGCTGTATTTAGTATTTCTGTGGATGGGCAGAAGAGAGGGTACACCAAAGGTCGCGCTGCTACGGTTATACCATTGGAGCCCTATGCAACTTACCGCATAGGTATTCATGGAGCTGATCTGGGAATCTATGACTTTCTCGAAGAAGAGCGTCAGGTCACCTTATATCCTGGCAATGTTAATCTGCAGTCGTTTAATGTTCAGCCCGCAAAAGTTCTGTTTGGTCAACTCCTTTCTATAGAGAACACGCCAATAGTCGGGGCAGTAGTAAGAAGTGGCCATGAGCGGACAGTCACAGATAAGTCAGGCATTTATCAGCTGGAAGTGCCCGTTGACGTCAAAGAATTGGAAGTTGACATTTTTGGTGCCTTATTACAAATACTCCCGATTCCTCAACCTGATAAAAAAAGTATCGGGTTGAAAGATGTGGTGAATATGGGAATCAGTGTTGTATCGTTCCCATACAGAAGTCGAATAATACAAACACAAAAACCGGCTTTAAATGAGGCGTTATCTGACTTTTACCAAACTGCAATGATGGCTAACGTTCTGGTCTGTATTGCTGCCTCACGAACTTATCCTCTTCTATTCAGGCCCTGTGTGTATCGGTTGGGAATGAGGAGACAAGGTTGATCTGGCGATTATGTCTCTTAATCTTTCTATGCTTTCCATGGACAGTTTTCGCGTCTTTTTATTTTAAATCTGTGGATGCTCCGCGGATAAGCTGGAACCCTGAAAATGACAACAGCCTCAGGCTTGTTGTAGGGGTGCACTTTCGAAGCAGGTGTCGGCCGGAATGTGTTGGTCAGCAATATCGCCTGGCACTTTCCGATACTTACCCCGGGTCAAAGCAAAGAGAAAATAATGGAGCTTATTCTGTACCAGGAAATTTTCCGGCAGGCATTCTTCGCCGTTATTTTGGAGATCGTGTTGAGTGGCGACAGAATGGCCAGCAGGCAGATCTTGTTCCCGGACGTTGGAGCGCAGGCTCCTTATCAACAAATACAAATAGATATGCTGATGGGCAACTGATTTTTAATTTTGTGAAAAGCGAACTGCAAAACCTTGAAGCAGGCAGTCATTTAATTTCTTTCTGGGTTGCAGGGGAGGGGATAGGTAAAGTCAGGCACTTTGATAGCATCGAAGTAAGGGTGAGTGTCGAAATACCTGAGACAGTGAAAATAAGCGCTCTTGATGATGTTGATCTTTATTATCGGGATTTATCTGGCGGCTGGTTATGGAAGGAAACAAAGTTCTGTGTATTTTCCAGCAATGGCGGCTGGTATCGGATGGAACTGGATGGTCAAAACAATCCGGGGGGGCGTTTCCAGCTAAGTAGTTCAGTTAATCAGCGAATGAACTATCGTATCAGCTTCAAAGATATGCGAAGTGGTTGGTATTCAACTGAACGGGGCAGGCAGCTACCCTCTCGGTACCAGGGTAGTCGGTATCCCGATTGTGGAAATAATCGAAATGCGACCATCCGGGTAGAGATTTACTATCGCGACCTACACTCTGTTCCTACTGATACATATACCGATGTGTTAACTGTTACTGTTCGTGCTGGTTAGTACTCACTTTTTTGACTCTTGATGGCTGAGCGCCAGAGTTTAATCGAAATACTTTTGAAACTTCATCCTGACCATCAAAAAGTCCATATCGAATAGAGCCTCCCAGCCTTATTGCTTCTTCTGGAAGTGTCAGATGAAATGCCTGCCCTGGGTAGATGCGGCCACTCTGTTTTAATGGAGAGCAATCTCGATTTTCATTTCTTTTGCAAAAATGTGTATTTCGTAAAACAACATTAATATTGCCTGTGTTTTTGAATACGACAGTGTTTTTCTCTCTTGCAGGGGTGACTTCTTTTCGTGTTTTGGCTGGTCGAATAAATACCAGAGCCTGATAAGCAACCAAAACCTTAATAGCGCTTCGCGTAGCTTTCATGTCTCCTAGAACCGGGCGAAAGGTAACCCGATAAACCTGTTCAAGATTTGGTGGTGTTTCAAGACTGATTAAACGGATGGATTTGTATGTATTAGCCGGGATAACGGCTTTTTGTGGAGTCGCAAGAAGCTTTATCTGATCAGTTTCCGTTATTTTTTTCAAAGTCTCATCAGTGGCTCCGGGGTTGATGACTTTAAATACCTCTGTTTCCAGATACAGAGTTTCATTGTCCGGGTTGGTGATTTGAATATCCTGACGAGGTAATTGCCCTGCTTCGAAATAGACCACCATACGATTGACCGACATAGTTGCCTTGGTGGAACAACTAAAAATGAACAGAGAACACAGGAACGTGAACTGCACATGGCTGCGAACCATGAAGTATCTCCGGCTATTTGATTTAAGCCGTTCAGTGTAGACAGAGATAGCTGTGAGGGTGGTAGCTTCTGCCCACAGAATAGGGGCAGAAGCGGTATGTGTGGATTGAAGCGACTTAAATGACTTCCTCCAGGGTTTCATCGCTGTCAATTTTATCACTACCCATATCAAGCTCTTTGATCTTGCGGGTGAGAGTATTACGCCCCCAGCCAAGAAGGTTGGCCGCATCACGGCGACGGCCGCATGTGTGCTTGAGAGCGGTTTCAATCATGATTCTTTCAAAAGCCGGAACTGCCTGATCAAGCAAGGCTGTTTCACCTCTGGCTAACTGTTGATCGGCCCAGTTGCGTAAAGCCTGTTCCCAGTTGTTGCCGGCGGCTGGTTCATTTTGTTGTGCCATCAACTCCGGTGGCATATCGGCAATCAACACTTCACGGCTTGATGCCATAACTGTTAACCAGCGACAGGTGTTTTCCAGCTGACGAACGTTGCCGGGCCAGTCCAGACTGCACATGAACTCTTTAGTTTCTGGACGAAGAATTTTGGATTCAACTTCCAGCTCTTTGGCTGCCTTATCCAGAAAGTGTCGTGTCAGCAAAGGAATATCTTCCCGACGATCTGCCAGACGTGGCAGATGAACACGAATCACATTAAGACGGTGGAACAGGTCTTCCCGAAAACCGCCTTCCTGCACAAGATTCTCAAGGTCTTGATGAGTGGCGGCGATTATACGAACGTCGACGGATACTGGTGTGTGACCTCCAACTCGATAAAACTCCCCATCAGCCAGTACACGTAACAAGCGGGTTTGGGTATCCGCAGGCATATCACCAATTTCATCTAGAAACAGTGTGCCGCCATTGGCTTGCTCAAAGCGTCCCCGACGTTGCTGATTGGCTCCAGTGAAAGCGCCTTTTTCATGGCCAAACAGTTCTGACTCAATCAGATCCTTGGGGATGGCAGCCATATTCAAAGGAATGAATGGGTTCGCTGCTCTTGGGCTGTGACGATGCAGAGCATGGGCAACCAGCTCTTTGCCGGTTCCGGATTCACCGTTAATCAGCACCGTAATATTAGATTGAGAGAGTCGTCCAATAGCCCGGAAAACTTCCTGCATAGCCGGTGCTTCACCAATGATTTCCGGTGTTTCGGAACTGCTGCCTTCGGGGTGTTGTATTTGTTGTTCCCGAGCGTGGCTTAACGCTCGTTTTACCAGGCTGACAGCCTCATCTATATCGAAAGGTTTGGGCAGATATTCAAAGGCACCACCCTGGTAGGAGGCTACAGCGCTATCAAGATCAGAATGAGCCGTCATAATAATGACTGGTAAACCGGGAAAGTCTTCGCTCAGTTTTTTCAACAAAGCCAAACCATCAGTGCCGGGCATACGTACATCACTGATAACGGCATCGGGTTGCTGAGTTCTGAGGCGGGATAAGGCGTCATCTGCGTTTTCGAAGCAGGTGGTTTTTACGCCATCCTGAGTCAGTGCGCGTTCCAGTACCCAACGAATAGAACGGTCGTCGTCTATTATCCAGACGTGCCCAGTAGGGTTGTTGCCTCCACTGATACTCGTGTTCATGACAAGAGTGCTCCTGCAGATTTTTGTTTATTATTACCGTTCTTAATTTGTGAAATACCTGCATTTTTATTATTAGTGGTTGGCATTTCCAGGCCATGGTTAGCTTTGTTTTCGAAGGGGATGAACAGTGAGAACTGGGTTTTACCAGGCTCCGACTCGCAGGCAATAATCCCGCTGTGCTGACTGAGAATGGATTGAGCGATGGAAAGCCCTAAACCTGAACCATCGGCTCGCCCACTGATCATTGGGTAAAAAATGTTTTCCATGATATTTGAAGGAATACCCGGGCCATTATCCTCAATGTCCACCCGGCAGATAATCTTGTGTCGGGTATTGCCGATGGTGAACTGACGAAGAATGCGTGTGCGCAAAGTTATTGTACCGTCACTGAGAGGCATAGCCTGTGAGATGGCCTGCATGCCGTTTCTGATAATATTCAGGGTGGCCTGAATCATCTGCTCGGCATCAATATTCATTTCCGGGATGCTGGGATCATAATCCCTGACCAGCTGAAGGGCGCCATTCGTTTCGGCATGAATGAGGCTGCAAACACGCTCGAGAATTTCGTGCACATTCACCGGTTTCATGGTTGGTGGTTTGATTGGCCCAAGCATTCTGTCCACAAGGTTACGTAAACGGTCGGCTTCTTCGATAATGACTGTTGTATATTCCTGTAACTCTTCATTGGGCAGTTCACGTGCCAGAAGTTGAGCCGCTCCCCTGAGACCACCCAGCGGATTCTTGATTTCATGGGCTAATCCGCGCACCAGAATCCGGGCAGTTTCCTGTTTGGCTTTGATGGTTTCTTCTTTGCGAATACGCAGCAACCGGTCTCGAGGTTGAAGCTCCATCAGCAGGTTGGTTTCATTGCCGGAGGTGATTGGGGTGATGGAGTAATCTGCTGCCAGAGTGTTGCCGTTGGTCAGCAATAGTTGGGCTTCCCGTTTGTTGTAGCAGGCTCCGGTTTTCAGGGCATTGCGGATATTGTCCAAAGATGAAGCATCTTCCTGGAAAAGCTCTTCACAATAGAGGCCATGTACCCGGCGGTCACTGAGCGCCAGTGCTGCCTCGGCGGCAGGGTTCATAGACCGGACTTTCAGGTTCTGATCGAAAACCAGTACGGCAGTTGTCAGGTTTTCAAGGATTTTATCCTGCATGGTTTCTCTTTTTGCTACCTGTCCGGATTCACAGTCTGAAAGTGTCATTATGTTTCTGTCCATGTAAATGCAAGAAACAAACCAGACCTACGCTGAATGCACTAATAGTGCTTGGAATTGTTATAGGTCAGGTAGAACGAGAGGCAGCAATGATACTGCTGCCCCTTACTAGAACAAGGATTGTGACACAGGAAAGATGTGTGCACCAGATTGGTGCGATTTGGGTTTCGGAAAATTTATCCGATTGGTTGGATGATTACTTCCCCCGGTGTTTTTGGCTTTTTAAAGAGCACACTGTGGCGATGCACATATATAGTGCTGGTTTCACTTGAAATCAGAGCTTTCCCTTGAGCATCTATCACCTGAACCTTGATTGAGTGGGCTCCCCGGCTGGGCTGCTTGATTTCAAAAGAGGGGGCGTCGCTGTCCTGTTCAACCTGGCCATCAACAAGAAGGCGGAATCTGTGGCCACCCTGTGGTGCTGGGGAAACCTTGGCTGTGATTGTTATGCTCACCGGGTTTTGAAAAGACTGTTCATTTTCAGGAGACGTAATCATCACAGATTTGTAGACAGCGGATTCTTGCTTCTTGGGCCTGGTGAGGGAGCGGGGCTTCACCGGAGTGGCAGGAAGAGTAAGGATTGGCCCAATCTCAACGGTTTCAGACAGCTTATTCTTGGGCTTTTTGTCTGTGAAAATAACATTGCCATTTTCATCAACCGTTTTGTAAACCTCAGCCTGCACTGGGGTTAAAACTAGAAATGTGGCAACAGCTCCTGCTGTAAGAACTTTTGTTAACCCGCTCATAATATCTCGTTATTTTTCTATCCTGTTTCTCTCAATGGTAATGGTTGAGGGGTGGGTACGCCAATGGGGCAGATTTGGTTGCGGTGTTTAGGTATTCTCGGGGTTTGCTTTTTTTGTGTCAGTGCAGATGGGAATGAGCCTGGGGAGAATGACCTTATTCAGATAAAACGGGTTGTGATTTTTGGAGATAGCCTCGCTGATACAGGTAACACTTGGGAACTCACCCGTTATCTCAATGGTGTTGGGGAAAAGCCCTGGTTTTACGATGAGCTCTTTGGTGTTGGATGGGAATGGCTGCCTATGAAACGCCTTGTTTCCGTTATTCCTCCGCCAGGTTATGACCATGGGCGTTTCAGTAATGGCCCGCTGGCAGGAGAGCTGGTGATGAACATGTTGGGCATGGATGCCAGTAACCCCAGTGAAATGGTTAACCTGGCATTTGGAGGCAGCTGGACTGTTCCCACAAATCATTTCGTTAACTCCTGGATATCACTCAGCCAGAATTCATCTGTATCCATGCATCAGTGGTTCAGGCATCTTGTTGGCGGAACTGGCAAGTGGTTGTTGCCCAGCTCTTCTGAAGTGGTTGACTGGTATTTGAAGCTGCATCGTTCCCTTGATAGTGAAACTTTGTACGTTCTTGAATCTGGTGCTAACGATTATCAGAACCGTTACTGGGATGTAAATGCTCTTGTGAATGAGCAGATCTTGATGATTCAGCGGTTAATCAATGCCGGGGCGCGCCATATTGGCTGGGGGACACTACCGGATCTGACATTTACTCCATGTTTTCGTGGAAGTGGTGAAACCGGTGAGATCGAAGAGTTGGTAAAACAGCACAATCGTGGAGTAACCGCCGCTAAAAGAGCTCTTGAAGCTCGATACCCGCAGGTAAAGATTATCTTCATTGATAGTTATTCCGCGATGAAGCTGTTTTTTCAGCATGCAGATAGTTTTGGTTTTACGGTGACGGATCGAGGGTGCACAAATATTAATATCACCGGTTGTCCTGCGCCAGGAGAGGTCTTCATCGATAATGCTGGCGGTATGACTGTTTGTAGCAATCCTGATGAGCACTTCTTTTGGGATTCCATACATCCGACAACCCGTATCCACGAACATGTTGCAACCTACATATGTGTTATGGTGGGGCTTAGGGGATATTGGACGGATTGCCAGCTGCCTTCTGGCTTCAACCGGAAAAAGGTGGAAACCTTGTATGAACTGATTGTTGAAGAACAACCTTTAAGTGTTGTTCCAGACCGTGCAGAACTCAAACGATTACTGAAATTGGAAGGTTGAAAAAAAGAAGGGGCTGCCATTTGGCAGCCCCTTCAGGTTTAAGAAGATTTTATAACCGTGATTAGCAGGAGTAGTACAGGTCAAATTCAACAGGGTGAGTTGTCTGACTAACCTTAATGCACTCTTCAGTCTTCAGCTCAATGTAAGCATCGATCATATCATCGGTGAATACGCCACCAGCAGTCAGGAACTCACGATCTTTGTCGAGGGAAGCTAGAGCTTCTTCCAGGCTGGCTGCAACAGTTGGGATCTCGGCTGCTTCTTCAGGAGGCAGGTCGTACAGATCCTTGTCTGCAGCATCGCCAGGGTGAATCTTGTTCTTGATTCCGTCCAGGCCAGCCATCATCAAAGCTGCGAAAGCCAGGTAAGGGTTAGCAGTTGGATCAGGGAAGCGAACTTCTACACGACGCGCCTTAGGGCTATTCACGTAAGGAATACGGATAGAAGCAGAACGGTTACGGGCAGAATAAGCCAGCATAACAGGGGCTTCGAAGCCTGGAACCAGACGCTTGTAGGCGTTAGTAGAAGCGTTAGCGAAAGCGTTGATAGCTTTAGCGTGCTTGATCACACCACCGATGTAGTACAGGGCATCGTCGCTCAGTCCTGCATAGCCATCACCTGCGAACAGGTTGTTGCCATTTTTGCTGATGGACATGTGAACGTGCATACCACTGCCGTTGTCACCAACCAGAGGCTTGGGCATGAAGGTTGCGGTTTTGCCGTAAGCGTGAGCAACGTTATGTACGCAGTACTTCAGGATCTGGGTTTCGTCAGCTTTACGAACCAGAGTGTTGAAGCGTGTACCGATCTCACACTGGCCAGCAGTACCCACTTCATGGTGGTGTACTTCTACAGGAACGCCCATGGCTTCTGTAGCGCCACACATAGCGGCACGCAGGTCGTGCAAGGAATCGACTGGAGGTACGGGGAAGTAACCACCTTTAACGCCAGGACGGTGACCAGTGTTGCCACCTTCAAACATTTCGTTGGAAGCCCAGGCAGCTTCTTCAGAGTTTACTTCGTAAGATGCACCGGAAATATCGATTTTCCACTTCACGTCATCGAATACGAAGAACTCAGGCTCCGGGCCAAAGAACGCGGTGTCACCGATACCGGTGGACTTCAGGTACTCTTCTGCGCGCTTGGCAACAGAACGAGGGTCACGCTCGTAGCCCTGCATGGTGGCAGGTTCGATAATGTCGCAACGCAGGTTCAAGGTGTTTTCGTCGGTAAACGGATCGATAACGGCGCTTGAGTCATCCGGCATCATGATCATGTCGGATTCGTTGATGCCCTTCCAGCCAGAGATGGAGGAGCCATCGAACATTTTGCCGATTTCGAAGAATTCGCTGTCGACTTCGCTGATAGGTATAGAAACGTGCTGTTCTTTACCGGCAGTATCAGTAAAGCGCAGATCAACCCACTTTACATCGTGTTCTTCGATCAGGGAAAGAGTCTTGTTGGACATTCTTGTCTATTCCTCGGGTTTGTCTCGACCGCTTGAATCCACGTTTTCCTGACATTGGACGCGTGGTGCTGGATATGCGGTTTTGTCAGTTCGTTCCGGCCAACTCGGGCAAATCCGGCAGACCATCTAAACTCGCGTTATGCTATCACTGTCGTCGACAGAACTATTAGCAAGCCGCGTGCCAAATTAATGACGCCCTCTGAGCCCGTGTTTTCGCCCGATGCACGGTCAGTGCACCTCTTGTTTTTCTACTTGGTGCACCATTCCTGTGCCTTTAGGGTATGCCTGTGCACCATCTTGGGTCACTCGGCCATCCAGATTGCCTGCTCTGCTCCTTTTCAGCGCAAATACGTATTTGACTGCGGCAGGCCGCGGCCAGTTTACACCCTTTGTTTTGAATATGCTGCTTTGATTACAAACTCTGGAAGGGGCTGTCGATAACTTCAGGAAGTGCGTGAACAAACCGAGCAGCTAATGCCTATAGGTAGAATCAAGAAAGCAGGTCGTCAGGATATTCCTCTACAGATTGTGCAGTCTACTGATACGTCAAAGGTGCCGGCTTTCAACAGAACTTTGCAAACGGTTCAGGCCCAATCTTCAGTGGTTACCAAGAGGGACACGGATCAGCTGAACTCTGATAACCCGCAGATATTGAATTCCCGAAAGGTAGATTCGGGCAAAGCGGATGAGCTGCCTGAAATTGCAGGGGAATTTCAGAACTGGGTGGTTGAAATAGCTGAAACGGATCTGGACTCTCCTCCGGAAGTTATTCCTGAATCTTTACAATCATTATCCCAACAGCAGATGAACCAAATTGTTGAAGCGAGCGTGGTTGAAAGTTCTGCGCTGTTAAGTGATGAGCCGGAAATTGAAAGAGCCAATGATCAGCACATTCGGGAGAAACTGGATGAGTACAAAGATCATTTGGGAGGAACGCCTCATTACTCTGATGGAAAGCCTGCTTTAAAACGCGGCCGATTAGTTTTCGGACATGCCTGGGAACCGGTACGTAACTGGATCGGTAAAGCGATTACCCGAAAGTGGCCACCGGCCGTATTCTGGAAAGGACTCAGAGAGGCTTTAGAGCAGGTTGATCGGGTTGGGCAAACTTATGGAACCCTGAGTCAGTATGAATTCTGTGTGCTGACTCTGGAGAGTATTTGTCATATTGAAAATAACTTACCGGAGATCGAAAGAAGGCTAAGAGAAGGAGACAACCCGGGACCTTATTTTGCTGTAAAAACCGGCTGGGTCTTTCATCCCCGGAACAGTAATCCGGAAATTCTGATTAGGGGGATTCATGAATACCTGAAAGCTTTCCGGAATGAGTTTGCCAAAGCAGAGACAAATGGAACGCTGAAAGACTTCTTTGGGGATGCCATCAGGAAGGGAGATATCTGTTTTGAAGCACGAAACCGTACCCTTCAGGACTATATCACTGGTCGGGTGACTCACTATGGTCATTCTTCTTCCCTGGAGGAGATTTTAGATGAGCTCATTGGGCAGTTTATGACTGACTGGTTCAAAGAGCACCCCGTATCAGAGCTACCGACTTCTGTTGACGTTGAATCCTGGATTATTGCTCAGGACATTGTTGGCTACTGGTTCTATGGTGGCCCCGGCGATAACTTCACACAGTCTGAATTATCCAGGGGGTTGCTGAAGGGGCGGAAGGTTATTACCGCAAAGTTGATTCGTAAATATTTGGATTTTCAGGTGGATGAAGGCATTCTGCCAGAGTAAGAAATTAGGCCATGTTGTATTGTTCCCGCTGGCTGGTTTCCGGAGCAGTTCTGTATAATGTCCGATTAATCTGTATCTGGCCCGATCTACTCCGTCTCCATGAAATTTATAATCAAGCTGTTCCCGGAAATCACTATCAAGAGTGCTCCGGTTCGTAAGCAACTGGTGAAGCAGTTACGCAGAAATATCCGCACCGTCTGCCGTCCTCTGGATGACACTCTCGAAGTGACCGGCAAGTGGGATATGGTTGAGGTGGAAACCAGTCTTGCCGAGCCTGCTGATATTGCCACTCTTGCTGATCGCCTTACATGTATTCCTGGCATCCATCAGGCACTGGAAGTTGCTGAATATCCCCTTACTTCAATGGATGACATGCTGGAAACGGTACGTCCGGTTTTTACTGACCTGCTGGCAGGAAAAACTTTCTGTGTACGGGTAAAGCGTAATGGCTCTCACGCGTTCACTTCCGGAGATGTTGAGCGTTTTATCGGTGGTGAGCTGAACCAGAGTACAGATGCAGCAGGAGTAAAGCTCAAAAATCCTGATATTAAGGTTGAAATTGAGATCAAGCATAACCGCTGGTTCTTGGTGACCCGTCGTCATCCCGGCCTTGGTGGTTACCCTATGGGATCTCAGGATCCAGTGCTGTCACTGATTTCCGGTGGCTTCGATTCCACTGTTTCCAGCTTCTTAACCATGAAGCGTGGTCTGAACACGCACTTCTGCTTCTTTAATCTCGGTGGCCATGCCCATGAACTGGCTGTTAAAGAAGTGGCTTATTTCCTGTGGAACCGCTACGGCGCATCTCACCGGGTACGCTTTGTCACTATTCCTTTTGAAGGTGTGGTTGAAGAAATTCTGACCAAAATTGATAACAGCCAGATGGGCGTTATTCTCAAGCGAATGATGCTGCGTGCGGCTTCAAAAACTGCTGAGATTATGGATATCCATGCACTGGTGACCGGTGAGGCTGTGGCTCAGGTCTCCAGCCAGACTTTGCCGAATCTGGCAGTGATTGATTCTGTAACAGATACCCTGACTTTGCGGCCTCTGATTGCCATGGATAAGCAGGATATTATTTCTGTTGCCAGAAAAATCGGAACGGAAGATTTTGCCAAGAGCATTCCAGAATACTGTGCAGTTATTTCCAAAAAGCCTACAACCCGGGCAAAACCAGAAAAGATTGAAAGGGAAGAAAGCTTCTTTGATTTCTCCGTGCTGGATTCTGCTGTAGACAACCGCCGCTCTGTTTCTATTGCAGATATCATTGCTGACGATTTGAGCCGCGAGCAGATTGAAGTTGTTGATACAATCGCTAAAAATGATGTGATTATTGATATCCGCCATCCAACGGAAGAAGAGTTGAAACCTCTGGTGATGGAAGACCGTGAGATTGAGGTCATTCCGTTCTACCACTTGATGAGCAAATTCCCGGAGCTGGATCGTGAGCGTCATTACCTGCTTTATTGCGACAAAGGTGTGATGAGTCAGCTTCATGCTATGCATCTGCGTGATGAGGGTTACACCAACGTGGCCGTTTTCCAGCCCGAAAATAAATAACCAGAATGGCAGGCACGATTTCGGTTGCGCCTGCCTATAGCTCGTCAGGGACAAATAATGAAAATAGCGATGATCGCCGCAGTAGCTGAAAACAATGCCATTGGCATCGATAATAAACTTCCCTGGTATCTTCCGGGGGATTTGCGGTACTTCAAGGCTGCAACCATGGGCAAGCCCATTGTTATGGGACGGAAAACTTTTGAGTCTCTTCGTAAGCCTCTGCCCGGCCGCACCAATATTGTGATGACTCGGGATTCCAGCTGGAACCATGACGGTGTCAAGGTTGTTGGAAATCTCGAAGAAGCTATCGCTATGGCTGAGAGCGTGGCTATGATTGATGGCGTTACCGAGCTGATGATTATTGGTGGTGAGCAGATTTACCGCCAGGCTCTGCCTCAGGCTGATCGACTGTATCTCACCCGGGTAGGACGATCCTTTGAGGGCGATGCTTTTTTCCCGACACTGAATGCCAGCCAGTGGCAGGAAACTGCCCGTGAAGATCATGAAACTGACGAAGGTTTGAAATACAGCTATCTGGTGCTGGATCGAGTCTGAAGAGTCCGTACTCTCTTCTTATACTGTTTTGTATCCCTTTTTATTTTAGAGGGATGCAAAACAGGAGCAGGGAGTGCCGACTACAAGTCGTGCTGCAGGATTAGCAGAAACAAACTCTATGTCTTCCGTTGGTCTTCCTAAGACCGACAGGGTTTCTTTGTCTCGGATTATCGGTAAAGAAGAGCGGAATAAGCTGAAGGGTGGCCAGTTCCGTATTTCTGATATTTCTGGCTCCAGTGGTGACTGGATGATCAAAGTCACTGAATCCTCCTGGAAAGGCCGTGTCATAGGTTTTCTGAAATATGACTACGTGAAGGGATACGCCAAAAGAGCCGTCAATAAACTGTCTTCCTTCCTTCATACCACCAATACAATTGATTACAAACTTCTTGCCGCTTATATCGATGGTTTCCACACACTGACTGTTCAACCTCCTTCTTCTGTCCGAACCGTTTTTTCTCTTAAAGAGGCTGGTGTATCTGGAGAGGGTGATGAGCTGGCTACCCCTTTGGGTTTTCGAATTGCGTCAGCATTGGATTTTGCCGGTGCCTGTTCTTTGAGAAAAGATAAGTCCGGCAAGGTGGGATTAACAAAAAAACGTGGTGATCTGGATGACGAGACGATTTCCCACATTGATTATCTGGTAAATCTTTCTCCGGTACGTTTGACCTACGAATTTATTGCTGATGATCGCAAGTTCCCCAACGGTTATCTGGATCGGGTTTTAATTCCTTTTTATGTAGACCGGCTGGTGACAGAAGCAGGAATGACAGAAGCGGATGCCATTCAGTATATGAAGGCTCTACAAAATACTCATGGAATGCTTGAAGAAGATAATATCGACCTTGAGCCCATGATGGAGATAAGAAATGCGATAGATAAGCTGGCTGAGGCACACACGCGTAAGGTCAGTACTGCGTGTGGTGGAGGTGGTGGGCACTTTCCCGATGGCGGCAGTGTATTAGAGAGAGACAGGCTGCCAAGAAAGGTTCGGAAAATAACTGTTGGGCGAATACTTGATCAGGGGCGCGCAGCCAGAGGAGAAGTTCGCGATTTTCTGATTCGGGAATTGAGGAAGAAAGGTGAAACTCAGGAAAAAGCCCGTGAAATGGTGGTAGCAGCCCTGAACAGCCGGGGAGTAGAGGTTGGCAAGACTCTTTCGATTGATACTTTTCAGGAGCTGGTAGGAGTTCTTGGGCTTTATGATGAAGAGCGACAGGGGGATATTGTTCGTAACTACCTGAACCTTGTCACTCTTATAGACAAAACACAGAAGACAACTCCTGGCAGTCGAAACCTTCTTCTGCAACAGGCAGGGATGAAGGAGAATGAAAAGTTTGCCGTCAGTGAACACAACGAACTACTGACTGTTATTAACCCACCGGCACTGGAGGCACCTAGCCCAGACACTACTTACACCTGTGATTATGATGAACTCTGGGCTATTCAGGCTAAGGTCGATCGTGGCTGGAAGTTGCGCTGGACCAAGGATATGTACAAGCGCATTGTCCGGTGGATTGCCAGAAATAAACGGGTTGTTGCAGTTCAGGCAACATCTAAGGTTGTGACGGCAATTGTGACTGGATTGATGTCGGGGGGGATTGCCGGCGCTACTTATCTGGGGTGCGCAGTTTTGTGTTTGCCGGTGATTATTGGCGCCAAGTTTGGCTTAAACAAAGTGCAGGAACTATGGCACAGAAGAAAGCTTTGGAAATATGATGAGGCTGGAGAGCCGGATCATGCCAGTAAGCGCGACAGCTTTCATAGCAGTATTGCTCATGTGGTTTCTGAAGAGAGTCTTGTTGATTGCTACAACTCTTATTTCAATCTGAAAGAAGATCTTCAGGGGCTGAAAAAACTGAAAGCCAAGGCTAATAAAAGTGCCCGTGAGCAGATTGAATATCGCCGCTATCAGGTCATGCAGCAGTTGCGTACAGCGGAACTGGGCGAAAGCTATAAAGACATGGGAAAAATGATGGTGGAAGTTGTCACCGACATCTCTACGTTTGAGCAGGAGTTTGAAAAGCAGTTTCTGACATTATGGCGCCCTTTTTCAAAAACTGAGAAGAACAGAGCAAGGAAAGCTGGTGAGCCTTATATGACCGATGCTGAAAAGGCTGAAATATTCAATGAAGCTGCTAATCGGCTGCTGTTGAAAGGAACGGCAAGAGTTGCCCAGAAAAACCAGACAGCATGGATCAAAGAGCTTGTTCATAGCGGAGCGAAAGATGGTCGGAAATCAGGAAAATTATTATTAAGAGATCTTGGAAGACTAAAGGCGCCTTCCAAGACTGATACTCATGCTTCTGCCGCTGTAGGTCGAGTTAACTGGTTAACATCCCATGCTGGTGAAGCCGCTAAGCATACGGCAAAAGCCGTAGGACACTTCGTCTATACAAGCATCATTATGAATGCCAGCAAGATTCTTAAAGCGGGGGCTTTATGGATTATGACAGGAATTCTACCGCGGCAGGTTGATGTCCTTCCTGTACCTACGGCGGCAGTCGGTACTTACTGGATATCTTCATTTATTGGTGGGCAAACTTTGAACCTTATTAACAACTGCCGCAACCGCTTGCGGGTAAAGAAAATAATAAAAAGCCGGAGAAAACCGCTCTCCCCAGAAGAAGCTGAAAGGCAGGCCGCTGATGATGCCAGAGAAAAATCAAAGACTAAAAGGATCAAAGAGAAGGTTACGAAAGTATTGGGAATCCATAAGGAAAGGCTTGGTGAGCAGGTTACTTTTGATGCCAAAGTTGATGAGCTGGGTCCGGAAGATTTTCGGGCACTTCGCAGCGAAGGGTGTGAGCACCTCAAGCAGATTCCCAGAGTGCTGAAAAAACTGCGGGCCGCTCACGATAGTTTGAATAAAGATGTTGAGGCACTCACTGACCCTCAAGCGATGTTTGTAGATAAAAAGGAGCAGTTGATTAAAACTGCCACGTTGATTTTGGAACGTAAGTATCTTGAACAACAAATGCAGGAGCTGATGAGTGGCTCAGTTGGAACCTTCTATGAAGAAACCATAAGAGGGGAGTGGCTGCGACGTCAGGAAGTGGATGACCTGGGGCATGGTGTTCCCGTCGCAGCGGCGACAACTTAAGTCAACTTCCCTTGTGGTAATTCTGTTTTTCGAGATTTTCCTGCATAGATTAAAGGCAGGATTATCAGCATCGCGCCAACCACGGTGTAAATGTCTGGTCATTCCTGAAAAAGAAGTACTCCAAGAACCATTGATCCTAAAAGTCCTGTGTACTCTGCGTTGCAAATAGAGCCCGCTTCGGCCAGCCGATACGCCACAATAGCACACACATGAAAAGCACACCCATGAAACCCAAAACTTTAACCAGATAGGCAGAAAAATAATTGAGGACATCAGCTGGCGATAAAATAGCAGCTGTATTAATAGTCCTTCAAAACCAAGTCCTTTAACCAGAGCATCTGACAAAACACCAAACTGGTTCCCTGCAATTAATAAAATAATCGCAAACAGGGTTGGATTTTTTCCTCTTATTACAACTCACCTCACGTTAGCAAACTGATATTGTTTGAATACTGTCGTATGAAAAAATGATCAATTTTGACAACCTGTGAATTAATTTGATGTATCGGAAATGCGTACACTTCCACCCATGAGAGCTTTGGTAGCTTTTGATTCAGTAGCAGGCAATGGCAGTGTGACTCTCGCCGGAAAGGAGTTAAATATCAGCCAAAGTGCTGTCAGTCATCGTTTGCGGCAGATTGAAGATTATCTGGGAGAGTCTCTTCTTTTTCGGAGTGGAAGAAAGCTTGAACTCACTGAGATTGGGCGTAACTATTTCTCAGAGGTGGATCGCATTTTGAGGGATCTATCCATAGCCACAGGGCAGATTACCGACGAAGCTCATACCCATATCCGCTTTCATGTTTATAGTTCTTTTGCGATTAAAGCTCTGGCAGATTGGTTATACCGGGAGGTTTCGATGCGGCAGTCATCACAGGGCAATTGCATCAAATAGGTACCATCGAGCCACATAATTTGTAGTAGTCTCTGATTCCCATTTATCAGACTCGTATTTCAGCATGGAAGCCCAGCAGTATCAGCCCCTGACAGCCTTTCTCGCCAAAGTTCCTGACCCTCGCTGCGAAGG
>NZ_CAMZOG010000058.1 GCF_947331445.1 Parendozoicomonas sp. Alg238-R29
GCAGCGGCTGATGATGAATATCTTGAACTACTGCTGCAGGGTGTTATTTGAGCAGATGGCCAAATGAGATTGCCCTGCCTCAAAGCCCCACTGAGCAGCTTACAAAAATCAGCCCTGAAAGGACGCCCCTTGAGCCCACCAAACAGGAACCCTGCGACATATCTCCAAATTATTTTCTACTTACAGGCTCGCCAAAGACACTGCACCAGCGAGAACACGATAAACAAGAATGAAGCCAAACCCTCAGCCAACACAGACTCAAAAAGAACAGTGACCGCCCCCTTGAGCAGCGCCTTTCGTAGCCGACAAACATTCAAACACCTCAACACTCCCCAGAGACAAACCTTCCATGAAAAACATTTACGCTCTCAGCCTTACCCTTCTCACACTCACCCCAAATCCACCCACCTGGGCTGAAGAGCTAAGTCTAGGAAAGTTTGGTAGCCAGGCAATTGCCGAGCAGATCAGAGCCATCCCCCCAGTTAGAGAAAGCCAGACATTAATTGAAGAAACCGAAGAAACCGAAGAAACCGAAAGTCAACCACCCCTAACATTCACCTACTCGAACACCGCGGGCAATCAGCAGGTCTCTGTTATCGAACGCTTGCCAGCGATCATTTTGGAAAATGGCCGAGAGACCGGCACCAGCATCTACAGCGCCACAATCAATGATGAAAATGCCTTATTATCCCTACACAACAACACCATCAAGATCAGCCATGACCAGTTTGATGGCGCCAATATCATCACCCTCCACACAGTGATTGATCAAAACACCGTGACCGAATCAGTACTATCACCTGAAGATTTCACTCAGGAAACCATCCAACAAGATACACCGCCATCAATCCAAACCAGGCAGATACAAGAACAACCAAGCGAGGAACATCAGGCAGTAGAGCTTCAGGCAACACATAGCAAAGAGGCACCGGCGCTCAATATCCATATGTTTAAGCACCAACGTATAGCCCGAGCCAACAACGATCATATCCTGCACCAGTATCTCGGTTGGTGGATCAAACACATGAATGAAATCAACAGGAAACATAAAAAGCAGGGCAACCGCCCCCTATTCAGCCGAGTTATTCTAAATTGGGTTCCAGACCAACCTTTCGCCAGCCTACGGGATAATTACATCACCAAATACGACACCTTAGTTTACTGGGAAGCCATTGGCGCCTTCATGGGAGATTTTCGCAAAGACCTGGACAACTGGGTCAAAGAGCAAAGCATTCAAACGCCAGCCTCGCACACAAAATTCCTACTGATGAGCAACTGGGCCATGTACGCCCGAGAACCATCCCGCAAAAGAAAATGGGTTTGGATTATGTCTGACCAAGGCCGCCAAACAGGCTTTACCACCTTCCAGCATACTCACCTGCCAGCTCATGTTCTGGGCACAATGATGGGAGCCCATCCCAAACACAGCACAACCAAATATAAATTCCCCTGGTTCTGCGAAACTATTACTGTACCGCCCCCGGAACAATCAGTACTTAAAACCAATTGCCGAAAATACTCCCCAAAAAACCAGCAACTGATTATTGAGCACCTCAGTCGGTGGTAACTGGCACATTCAGAATAATAAAGAGAGGAAAAGCCACACCTTCAGCCCTTTCCACGAAAGACAAAGGAAAGGGCTGAAGAAAACCGAAAGAAGATTCAGCCGAAAGGCACAACGACATCAATATCAGGGAATGCCAGCCTGACATCCGCCTCGGAACCCGCCTCAAACAGCAGTTTCACATTGGGGCCGGCATCCATAGTGGCATAAACCTGTAAACCATCGGCCCGAAGCTGCCACACCTTTTGCAGCACTGCCACAGATTCCGGCTGCCAGTACAATAACGGCGGCCAGGAAGCCAACATAGTAGCATGCATAGCCAGAGCATTTTGCTCAGACGTTGCCCCCAACAAGGTAAAATCACGCACTGCGATAGCATGCTCAATACGGGCGATATCACGCTCAGCCTGCTCTGGCCAGGCACCATATAGAATCGCACTATCTACGGTACGCTGCATCCCTTCCCGGGAACCGGTTTTTTTCACTTCACTGGTCAGAGTCAAAACCCCAACCCGCAGATCAGGCCAGATTTCTGATAGAGGGCGAGCAAGACTATCCATACCATCCGCTCTCACCCCTTTGTGCCAGCGAACAAAGCCTTCATAAACCGAACGGCTGGCACTACCACTACCCATTCGGGCCAAGATGGAAAGCTGCTCATCGTTAAGAGGCAAGCCATAAACACCCGCCAACGCACGAGTCAGAGCCGCAAAGCCGGATGCAGAAGACGCCAACCCAGCACCGGTTGCCACGCTATTTACGGTTTCGACTCGTAGAGCACCGGGCACCAGCGAACGAAACAGGTCTGCATGGGCGACAACTTTCTTATAGAAACTGGAATCCCGATCAACAGCATCGCCGTTCAGAATCACCTCATCTTCAGCCTGCTCTGGCAGCCAGCACACCTTTGTTGTAGAGCCTTTCTTAGCCAGAGAAACTGACAATGAATCATTAACAGGCAAATTCAACAAAGCATTACGCTTACCCCAGTATTTACACAGGGCAATATTGACCGGCGCAAACGCTTCAAACGCATCAACCGGCTCAGGTACACAGTCGGCCAGAACTCTGGCAGCGACATCACTCCGAGTCAGACTCAAAATTCACTCCTGCAGAAGAAACAGATACAGGTAAACACTCATAACCATCAAGTCGGGCGTTTCCATTCTCAGAACCATTTTCGAGACTGATCACACAATCCCCCAACCCTGAACCTGAAATTTTTGCCCCAAGAACCCCCCTACTGCGCAGCTGATGAACCATTCCCGCCAGCGCAATATCACATACCCCCAGGCTATCCAAAAGCCCATGATAGACATTCATACACCGCCCCAACCGGGCAAGACCGCCCTCGCGAATAGCTCCAGCTGCCTGTTGGGTACACTCTCCCATCATCCGAAACAGGTGATCATAAAGGGCAGGAGTCAGCATCCGCTCCGAATTCACACGAGCAATCACATCAGGGGTGGGTGTTTTGTAACCACAGTAGTGGAGGGCAACCGGCAGCGTATCACCCAGTGGCGTGACGCTGCGAGTATCCGGACGATAGTGAACAATTCCGCCATAAATACTGGCCACCAGATCAGTACCAGAACCTCCGCCCTGAACCTCCTGCACCACTGCCAGACACTCATCAAGCAATACTCGTTGCTTTAATGGCAAACCACACAGGTGGCGAAAAGCTGCGGCCACCGCAACAGTAAGAGCGGCAGAAGAGCCAAGGCCAACGGTATGGGAAAAGTCGGATTCAATGTCCAATTCTATGCCAGCAGGCAGGCGATTCTGCCAGCGCTTCAACAGAGCCAATATAAAACGGTGGGTGCGACTTTTATCGAGATCATCCAGCTCAGTTTCAAAGCCACCGAGAGCTGAACGAATCACAACATGGCGATCGTGACGCAAAGACGCTTTCACAGAAAGCCGAGCATCCATAGCGCAGGCAATGGCCGCCTCACCATGGAGAACGGCATGCTCACCAAACAACATAGTACTGCCGGGAGCTGAAACGATGACCGTTTTTTGCCCGGACGGTTTGGTATCAAATGTATTTTCCACCTGCTCAGCAACAGGCATTTCAGCAGAGACGGACGCCATGGGGATCACACTGCAATCGGGTAACCGGGAAACCATATTCTCGACATAGATCTGTTACTGGCTGATCACTTTGCACCAACAAGAACCCAGCCTTTTCCCCATAAACCGCGCCAGCACCACTCACTTTGCCAACAGCGTTATAACGGGAACGCAGATCTTCCATAAAGCGCTGCACGGTACCCGGCACCACACCGATATCCACCAACAACTGATGATTGCGCTTTACATACTCTTTCAGGGCACCAACATCTCGACACAGAAATGCCTGCTCGAGACCAGTAATAATACTGTGAAACTCATTCCAGATAGTGCTTTTACCAAAACGACGGCGAACTTCAGCCACACACTGACCAGTGCTTACCTCTGGCTCACCGGAATTCACCAGATACCAGTTCAACTCCGGCAATTCCTGCCGGGTTTCTACCTGAGCATTTTCCATACGCACCAAGCCACCGTGAACAGTCACCATCGGATCAATAGTACTGTTACAGCCATGCTGCAGCCGCTCAGTGTGACTGGTAAAACGAAACAGCGCCATTTTATCCAGCTCTACATGAAAATAGCCGGCTACCGCTGCCAACACTGAAGCTACAGTTGCTGCCGACGAACCCATACCAGAACGCATGGGAATATCTGATTTCAGATGAATTTCAAAGCCCTGATCTCGGGGAATATCATGAGCACTGAACAAGCCAGCGATTGCGTAGAGATACAAATCGCCTGGTCGAGCCAGAACAGAAGAAATATCCCGCTGCCCCAACAAATAGGCCTGATAAGCCTCATCGATTGTCAGGCGCAGGGATTCCAGATCAGAAATCGTACACTCGGCCAATCGACCGTAGTTATCGAGATAAAAGTGCACTACTGCGTCATTAACGGGGCGCACTTCACAATGGGCATGAATATTTACAGCAACGGCCAGAGCCGGCGTACCATAAACCACGGCATGCTCACCGGAAATAATTATTTTGCCTGGAGCAATGGCTCTCATGAACTACCTGCCACGGACTTCCTGTTGAACTGCCATTGTAAACAGTCCTGGTAACCGACTGAACCCTTGCCTGCTTCCGACATCCACAATCAGGCTTCGCAGCACCGACAGTAAACACCGAAAACCGGGGGATTCAATCCCCTGTTTCGGTATAGATGCGTTTATGGTCATGAATACCTGCAAGCCGGTAATGACCCGCCGCTTCAGAGGGGAAATAATGCTCTCCGCCATCTTTGGGACAGGTATGACTGAACAGGCTGGCATAGCCTTCATAATCCAATTCCTGACGCGTTTCCAGCATATCAACATGCTGCACACGTCGACTGTACTGCTTATAACCTGGCTGCACTGTGACAGAGAAAAACTCCCCGACGCATCCCGAACCATAACTGAACAATCCGACATTCTGGCCAGAAAGATCTTCTTGATCATTTTCCAACAACGACAACAGACCAATATACAGTGACGCGCTATAGCTGTTACCAATCTGGCGATTGTACAACAGGCCTGAACCTATCTGTTTTTCCAGTAGCTCAACATCCATAGACACGCCATTGGTAACAGCCAGCTTGCGATGTGCTTTTTCACCCATCTTGGTAAATGGCAGGTGGTAGCAGAAGCGGGAAAAGTCGCCAAAATCGAGACCTCCGGCCTCATGGTAATTCTTCCAGCTCTGGCGCAGCGCCTTGAGATAGATAATGGTGGAGTATTTACCGTCTACCAGCGCCGTATCCATATAGTTGGGGCGCCAGAAATCCATAACATCTTCGCTGTAACAGCCAGTTTCAGCATGCACCGCCAGCAAACGAGGGTTCGCTTTAACAATAAAGGCAATAGCTCCACATCCCTGGGTAGCTTCACCCGGGGTGTCAAAACCGTAACGAGCAATATCGGAAGCCAATACCAGCACCTGACTTTCTGGCTTGCGAGCGACCAAACCACAAGCCATCTGTAATGCAGCCGTGGCGCTGTAACAAGCCTGCTTTAACTCGACTATACGACAATTCGAACCCAAGCCCAGCAAACGCTGCACGTAAACACCCGCAGCTTTGGACTGATCAATACTGGATTCCGTGGCAAACAGAACCGTAGTTATGTTTTCACGATTATCACTATTTATAAGAGGCCTGGCCGCATTAGCCGCCAGAGTAACAATATCTTCATCCTGTGCAGGAACACCCATGCGCTCCTGACCAAGACCTATCCGGTATTTGTCCGGATCTTCTCCATTATGCTCTGCCAGCGTAGCCAGCGGCAGGAACATACCAGAGGAATAAAAACTGATGTCATCAATACCGACGGACATAGCACACTATCAGGTATAGTCTTCCAGAATTAGTCTTTCATTGCCGTATAAACTGGCAACATCAGGGGCACCCAACAGAAACATTGCGGTCACAAACTCCCGCTTCAATGCTTCAATGGTTTCCACCACCTGATCTACAGACTCCATGGCTGGCTTAAGCAGCGGGGCAGCCATCCCGCATAAACGGGCGCCGAGTATAACAGACTTGGCCATATCAATACCGTTCCGCAAACCGCCACTGGCAATCAACTGAACTCTGTCTCGATAGGGTTTCGCCTGCTTCAGCGCCTGAGGAGTTGGCACCCCCCAATCCTGAAACAGAACTCCAAGATTGTGACGATCATCCGCCCTCAGATGTTCAATGCGACTCCAGGAGGTTCCCCCCTGCCCGGCCACATCAATGTATTCGATTCCCCGCTCAGCAACTCTCGCAACATCATCACTGGAGAAGCCACAACCGACCTCTTTCAGTAACAAAGGACAATCGAGCTGGCGGCGAATATTTTCAATCTTGCCCAGAAGGCCGGAGAAGTCGACATCACCCTCCGGCTGAATCGCTTCCTGCAGGGCATTCAGGTGCAGATAAAGGCCATCAGCACCAACAAGCTCAACAGCTTCACGGCACTGCTCAATGCCAAAACCTTTATTGAGCTGCACAGCGCCCAGGTTTGCCAGCAACAAAGCATCAGGAGCGTATTGCCGTAAAGCAAAACTGGCCCGGGCAGCAGGCTGTTCAAACATCACCCGCTGAGAACCAACGGCTAGTGCGACACCAGTAATCTGAGCTGCTACGGCAAGGTTATGGTTTATCGTGCGAACCAAACTGTGATCACCGCCGGTCATAGAGGAGATCAGCAATGGAAATGAGAGCTTTCGCCCCATAAATTCCACGCTGGGATCAATCTTATCCAGATCCAGTTCCGGCAGCGCCCGATGACTGAGACGGATACGATCGAAATAACGAGCATCTCGATCGGTTTCACCATCCTGTTCAATCATCCGGATATGTTCGATTTTCCGGTTATTGGTTTGCTGATCAGTTTTGAGTTCAGAACCCATAGAACTATTACCCTCAGCACTAACGCTCAAACTTCACATGAGCCGCCATCAACTCACCCGGGTTAGTTTGGGCAGCCAGCAAAGAAAGCTCGCCACACAAAACCCCAGCAGCACAAATGACCGCTAGACGGCGAGCATTTTCACCAGGTTCGCGCTCTTCCTTACAGCCAAGCAGGCGCAGGTTTTCTTCAACGAACTCCAGCCCTTTGCCGTGACCAACTGAGCCCACAATCAGATTGGGCAGACTGACAGAAAAATACAGGTCGCCGTCACGCACTTCACAGTGAACAATTCCCTGTGAACCCTCGACAATATTGGCAGCGTCCTGACCAGTCGCCAGATAAAATGCCAGCAGCATATTGGCAAAGTGAGCATTGGCACTGCGAATGCCACCGGCCAGCATGGTGCCGATTAAATTTTTCTTGATATTCAGGTCGACCACAGCTTCAGGCGTGGTTTTCAGACGACGCTCACACAGGTCACGGGGAATGGTCAGCTCACAGACTACACTTTTACCCCGGCCAAGAATGCCATTTACGGCAGTCGCTTTTTTGTCTGTGCAATAGTTGGCGGAAATCGATGTGTACTTCAGCGCCGGATACTCACTCAGCAGCCAGTCCTGAAGCTTTTCAGATGCCAGAGTCACCATATTATGACCAGCGGCATCGCCGGTAGTGAACTCCAGCCGCACATACAGCATATTGCCGACTATCTGGTGATGCAGATCAATCAACCGGGCAAACCGGCTGGTTTCCCGCACCACCATATTCATTTCTTCTTTACGGGCAGAAAGGCTCTGCCAGGCAGAAAGTGCATGGGAGGCATCTTCCGCCTCCAGCAAAATAGAGCGCGTCATTCGCTCATCCAGCACTGTGGCACGCATTCCGCCAGCCAGGGTGGCTACTCGGGCTCCTCGCCCGACAGACGGCCACAGCGTGGTTTCATAGGTTGCCAATGGCAGCATAACGCTGTCATCCACAACATCACCAACAATCCGTACAGGCCCCACCAGCCGCATAGGAACCGGAGCCTGGGAAATTTTATGTTGTGACATATCCCGGAATTCGCCCTGTCAGAGTACTAATAACCGGGGCCTCAACACCCCGGGTGGCGCCATCATATCAGAACACAAATGATTGCGCTGCCTGTATACAGCAAGCTGTAAACTCTCATCCGCACTTCAGCAACTATCAAGAGCCATGAGGGTTTTGCTAGAATGTGACATTAGCCATTAAATTACAGTCCGCGACATCTTGATTACAGGCTTTTATGAAGATGGCTTTTCGCTTCAGCGGACAAACTTCAGGGATTCTACAGCACGACATGTCTGTCATTATTAAAACCCCAGAGCAGATCGAGAAAATGCGCATTGCTGGCCGTCTGGCCGGTGAAGTTCTCACCATGATTGCCCCTCATGTAAAAGAAGGCATCACCACTGGAGAACTGGATCGTATTTGTCACGACTACATGGTCAATGTTCAGAAGACCATTCCGGCACCTCTGAACTACGGCGCGGCTCCGGGTCGCCCAGGGTTTCCAAAATCCATCTGCACTTCACTGAACGATGTGGTGTGTCACGGTATCCCTTCAGACAAGAAAAAACTGAAGAAAGGCGATGCCCTGAACATTGATATCACGGTCATCAAAGATGGTTACCACGGTGATACCAGTCAAATGTTTATTATTGGTGAACCGCAAGAGCACATGGAGCGGCTGGTAGATGTTACCCGCGAATGCATGTACCTCGGTATTCAGCAAGTTCGCCCCGGCGCTTACCTGGGTGATATTGGTGCTGCCATTGCCAAACACGCCCACTCCAACCATTACTCTGTGGTTGAAGAGTATTGCGGCCATGGTATTGGCGAAGGTTTCCACGAAGAACCCCAGGTAACCCACAACAGTATTGCTGGTACCGGAGTAAAGCTTCAAGAAGGTATGATCTTCACCATTGAACCAATGATCAATGCTGGCCGCAAAGAAACCAAGCTCAAAGGCGATGGTTGGACCGCTGTCACCAAGGATCGTCGCCCATCAGCCCAGTGGGAGCACACCATTCTGGTGACCAAGGATGGATACGAAATTCTCACATTGAGAGAAGGTGAGACATCCCCTCTGGCATAAACATTACAGACCGGCTTTTGCCGGTCTGTTTGTATCTGTACTCCGGGATGCCAGTTATTCCGACAGGGAAGACAAACAAACTCAGAAGAAGAACAACCCATGACCTCCGTACTGAGTGATACCCAGAAAAACAGCCTGTTTAATCGAAGCCAATTCCGGGCTGAGTTAACGATTACCTCCCAACCAGCTCTGGCTTATAAAAAATGTCTGGAGCTGGCCGAACAGCAGATGGACAAGTGGTTTGCAGCTGATATGTCTATCCAGACTCTTGTCAGCGGTCGAGCATGGCTGATTGATCAAATATTAACCCTGGCCTGGGAACACCTTGCAGGAAAGGATGCTGAAGATATTGCTCTGGTTGCAGTCGGTGGTTATGGTCGTGCGGAACTTCATCCGCAATCTGATATCGACATCCTGATTCTTCTAAGAAATGAAGATGCCGAACCTCACCGGGATACCATAGAAAAATTTCTTACCCTGCTCTGGGATATCAATCTCAAGGTAGGCTCCAGCGTTCGCTCTATCAGCGAATGTGCCAGCCAAGGGCGTGATGATCTCACCATCATCACCAATATGATTGAATCGCGACTGTTGTCCGGCAAACAGAACCTGTTCGATGCCATGCAAAACGCCATCAATCCGGAACAGATGTGGCCAAGCAAAGAGTACCTGCAAGCCAAGTATGAAGAACAACAAACTCGCCACCGTAAGTTCAACCAAACCGAATATGATCTCGAACCAAACCTGAAAAGCTCCCCTGGCGGACTTCGAGATCTTCACATGATTGGCTGGATCACTCGCCGCCATTATGGAACCGATGAGCCCCAGGAGCTGGTTCGTATCGGTTTTCTGGTTGAGCGGGAATATCACATGCTGGTGAGAGCCAGAGACTTTCTATGGCAGATCCGCTGGGCCCTCCATAGACTGACCAAGCGCCCGGAAGACCGCCTGCTATTTGACCATCAGCGCACTCTGGCCAAACAGTTTGGCTATAAAGATATTGAAGGTGGCGCTCTCGCCGTTGAGCAGTTTATGCAGAAGTATTTTCGTGCAGTCATGATCCTCGGAGTACTGAATGACCTACTGCTACAACACTTTGATGACAACATTCTGGATGCTGGCAAAGAGCAGGAAGTTATTTCTCTTAATGAGCGGTTTCAGGTCTACAACGAATATATAGAAATCACCCATCCAAATGTTTTCATTGAGCACCCTGAAGCACTGATTGAAATATTCGTTTTGATGTCGGGAAACCCTTTCATTCTTGGCCCCACCGCAGAAACGATTCGGGCCATTCGTGATGCCCGGGTGTTAATAGACGATAATTTCAGAGCCAATCCGAAAATTCACAAACAGTTCCTTGAACTGATGCGCTCCCCCTACGCCCTGACAGCCAGCCTGCGACGCATGATTCGTTACGGTGTTTTGGGGCGCTACCTGCCCGAGTTCGGCCGCATTATCGGGCAGATGCAACATGATCTTTTTCATAATTACACGGTCGATGCCCACACCCTGCTGCTAATAAAACATCTTCGCCGCTTTAACTATAAAGAGAACCAGGAACAGTTCCCGGTAGCCTGTCTGGCCAAGAAACGTCTGCCAAAGCCGGAACTGCTTTATATTGCCGGGCTGTATCACGATATAGGTAAAGGTCGGGGAGGTGATCATTCTGTTCTCGGTGCAGAAGATGCCCGCCGGTTTTGTCAGCAGCACGGTCTTTCCGCCGCCGACACCTCATTAGTTGAATGGCTTGTTCGCCATCACTTGACCATGTCGGTAACAGCCCAACGTCAGGACCTTTCAGACCCAGACACTATTAACAACTTTGCCCAGCTGGTTGGCGATTCCCGCCGCCTGGATTATCTGTATTGCCTGACGGTTGCCGATATTAACGCCACCAACCCCAGCTTATGGAATGGCTGGCGTGCCAGTTTATTACGGGAACTGTTTAAACAAACCCGCCAAGCTCTTCATCGAGGGTTGGAAAACCCTATCGATAAACAGGAAAACATCGACGATACTCAGGATCTTGCCCGCCAGTTGCTTACAGTTCAGGGGGTGGACATTGAGAAGGCGGAAGCCTTCTGGCAGGAGTTCGGTGACGAATACTTTCTTCGACATAACGCCACAGAAGTGGCATGGCAGACCAAAGGCATTCTTGAAAACCCCAGCGAGTTGCCACTGATTCTGGTGAAAGAGTCTACTGAACGCCGCTATGAAGGCGGAACTGCAGTATTTATCTGCAGTCCAGATACCCCGCACCTATTTGCCGCCTGCACCACGGCCCTTGGGGAAATGAACCTGACAATACACGACGCTCGCATTATCACTGCGTCCAGCAGTTTGGCACTGGACACCTTTATTGTACTGGATGCCAGCACCGGGGAACCCCTTGGTAATGATAATGCACGCATTGAGCGCATTTGCTCCCATATCAGTAAAACACTGAAAGCGGAATCACTGCCAAAGCCTAACTTCGGAACAGTTCATACGCCACGACAGCTCAAACACTTCTCCCGAAAACCAGTCATCGCCATTAGCAATGATCCGGTCAATCGCCGAACAGTTGTAGAAATAAACGCTATCGACCGTCCCGGCATGCTGGCGCATATGGGGCATGTATTTATGGAGCAAAAGGTTCTGGTACAGAAAGCCAAGATTTCTACTCTGGGAGAAAAAATAGAAGATGTGTTCTTTATCACTGATCTGGATGGCGACCCCATCAGTGACCCGGAAAAAGTTCAGCAGCTGCATAAAGCGTTAAGTCAGCAGCTGCAAAAAGCCCTTGAAGACTCACTCGGGGGTGCAACTTAAACAACATTCAATTCCAATCAACTCTGGTACCCTCCCACCTCCCCTTACCAGAGGTTATGATCAAAACCTTTTGATAATAATCCGGTGAGGGGCTGCCACCTTAAAACTCCCACTTTACAAGACACATAGAGTGTATGAATTCACACCTTCACGTCTCCCACCAACGCCAGCAACCGCTCGCGCAGCCACTGTACCGGCTGACTTTCCCCCATGCGAACATGCCAGTACAAATAAGTGCAGACAGGTTCAATCTTCCAGGGAAGAGAAAGCGTTTTCAGGCTCAGGTAATGGCCTGCCTGCTCTGCATAATGAGAAGGCAGCGTCAGCAGCAAATCGGTCCGATCCACCACTTGGCAAGCGGCTAAGTGGTTGCGGGCACGCAAGGCAATGAGCCTCCTCAAACCCTCTCTGGCCAGTACATTATCTTCGTAGCCGGGGCCACGGCGGCGAGAAGAAACCAGTACATGCTTCTCTGCCAGATACTGGTCCAGGTTCAGGCCGTCATTGATGCGCGGATGATTACAGCGAGCGACAACAACTAAATCTTCCTGCTGCAAAGGCGCATAGATAACCTGCTCCCCTACCGGCTGAAAAACATCCGCAACCAGATCCACCTGACCAGACTTTAACTCTTTTTCAATATCTCTTCGGTTCAGTTTGACGCTAACCAGACTAATATTTGGAGCCTGTCGCTGGAGGTCTTCCACCAGAACCGGCAATAACCCTGGTTCCAGAGAATCGTGCATAGCTATGGTAAACGAATGATCACTGCTGAGAGGATCAAACCCGGTTTTACGACCCAAAGTTGTATCGAGATGATTCAGGACTTTTCTGAGCTCCGGCAGAATTTCCCGAGCATAAGGCGTTGGCCGCATCGAATGGCCCTCCCTAACGAACAGAGGGTCACCCAACTGCTCTCGTATACGAGCCAATGCATGACTAACAGCTGGCTGGGTCAGGTTCAATTCTTTTGCCGCTGCAGTGATGGAACCAGCCGAAGCAATCACATCCACGACAACCAGTAAGTTCAGATCCAGCTTTGATATATGCATATTTTTTATAGTTAGAAATCAAAACTATTCATTTGATTCAGATTATTCTCTGATTCACCCTTGTTCTCAACGGATCTGCCCGAGAAAGAGAATAATAATGAATTTCGATCACTCCCCCAAAGCCCGGGACTACATCCAGCGCACCCAGAAGTTTATTTCCGAAAAAGTCCTTCCCATTGAAGAGCAGTACCTGAAAGAGCTCACTGGGGGGCCTGATCACACCTTGTGGAACCAGCCAGCCATCATGGAAAGCCTGAAGGATCAGGCCAAAGGTGAAGGTCTGTGGAATATGTTCCTGCCTGATGAAAAATGGGGAGCTGGACTGTCCAACGCTGACTACGCGCCAATAGCAGAAGCCACAGGCTGGAGTTTGCTGGCACCAGAAGTTTTTAACTGTAATGCTCCGGATACCGGCAATGCAGAAGTTCTGTGGAAATACGGAACCGAAGAACAAAAAGAACAATGGTTAAAACCTCTGCTGGCTGGTGACATTCGTTCTGCTTTTTGTATGACTGAACCAGATGTTGCCTCCAGTGATGCCACCAATATGGAAGCCACCTGCATTGTTGAGGGTGATGAGATTGTTCTTAACGGTCGCAAGTGGTGGAGCACCGGTATCGGTCACCCAAACTGTAAGTTTGTTATTTTTATGGGCGTATCCAACCCAGATGCCGATCGCCACCATCGCCATGCCATGGTTCTGGTTCCTCTTAATACACCGGGAATTAAGATTGAGCGTATGCTCGGAGCTATGGGTGACTATGATGCTCCCTATGGTCACGGTGAAGTGTCGTTTACCAATGTACGCCTGCCAGTCTCAGCTTTTATTGCTGGCCCCGGCAGAGGTTTCGAAGTTGCCCAGGGGCGCCTTGGCCCAGGCCGTATCCATCACTGCATGCGCCTGATTGGTTCAGCAGAAAAAGCTTTGAAAATGATGTGTGAACAGGGCATGACCCGTGAAGCTTTTGGCAAACCACTGGTCAAACTGAACGGTAACCCAGATGTGATCGCCAATTCCCGTATGGCTATCGAACAGGCGCGACTTCTTACTTTGAAAGCTGCGTGGTTGATGGACACGAAGGGCATTATGGGTGCCATGAGTGAAGTGTCACAGATTAAGGTAGTTGCTCCAAATATGGCGCAGCAGGTTGTTGATGCGGCTATCCAAATGCATGGCGGTGCAGGTCTTTCCGATGACCTACCTCTGGTTCGCATGCTGGGCTGGGCTCGCATTTTACGCATGGCTGATGGTCCGGATGAAGTCCACCGTGGATTAATTGCCAAGTTTGAACTGATGAAATACCGCCACCAGAATAAGAGAAGAGGATAAAGCCATGTCAAAGTCTTCTTATAAAAAAACAATTGCTGTTACCGGAGGTGCCAGTGGCCTTGGGCGAGCAACAGCAGAGTGCTTTGCCCGTCATGGCTATTCCATTTGCGTGGCGGATATTAATCAGGAACGTGGCGACGAAACAGTTGCAGCATTGCAGGCATTAGGAGCTGATGCTTTTTATCTGCACTGCGATGTTCGCAGTGATCAGGATATTGAAAACCTGCGAGCATCAGCAGAGCAGCGCTGGGGTGGACTTGGGGTTATCATCAATAATGCTGGTGTTGCCACCGGTGGCCGTATTGAAACTACGCCTATAGACGACTGGGAGTGGGTAATCAGTATCAACCTGATGGGGGTCGTTCGGGGCTGTAAGGCGTTTACCCCTCTGTTTAAGAAGCAGGGTTACGGCCACATTGTAAATATTTCATCTCTGGCTGGATTGGTATCTGCTCCCATGATGTCCAGCTACAACACCACCAAAGGCGCCGTTGTCAGTCTTTCCGAAACCCTGCGCTATGAACTGGAACCTTTTGGCATTAACACCTCTGTTGTTTGCCCTGCATTTTTCCAAACTAATCTGGCGGAATCCTTCCGCACCGGTGATCCGGGAATGGAGAAGGCGGTTCACAAACTGCTTGCCAGTTCAAAAGTCACAGCAGATGATGTAGCCAACGACATCTACAAGGCTGTGCAAAACAAAACCTTTTATGTCCTGCCTCACCGGGAGGGCCGATTCGCCTGGCGCATGAAGAAATATCTGCACCCAATATTCAAAATGATGGTGAACAAAGGCTACAAAAAAGTTTTAGCCAAACAGGGTGTCGACCTGAAGCAAGCTGCACAACAAACAGAAAAAAGAGCAGAGGGCGTATCGTGAGTGACGTTGCAGAAGAAATAAAACAATCACCTGCTATCGACCAGCCAACAGATATCCGTACTGGCGAAGAGTTGGATATTCTGGCTTTGCAGAACTATCTGTTAAGTCGCCTTCCAGATGCAGCTGGAGAGTTATCAGTCAAACAGTTTCCCGGTGGCGCCTCTAACCTGACTTATATGCTAATGCTTGGCGAACAGGAAATGATTCTGCGACGCCCGCCGTTTGGTGTTAAAGCGGCTTCCGCTCACGATATGGGTCGTGAGTACAAGGTTATGTCTGCACTGTCTGGCCATTACCCTGTACCGTCCATGATCGACTTCTGTGATGATCAATCTGTACTTGGTTGTGACTTTTATATTATGGAACGCCTCAAAGGCCTGATTCCACGAAAAGATCTGCCCAAAGGATTAAACCTCAGTGAATCTGACGGTCTTCAGCTCTGCCTCAATGTGCTGCAAAAGCTGGTTGATCTTCACAATATCGATTACAAAGCCGCTGGCCTTGAGCAACTGGGCAAAGGTGGTGGTTACGTAAAACGTCAGGTTGATGGCTGGAGTGGACGCTTCCGTAAATCCAAAACAGATAATGTTCCTGATTTCGAAAACGTTATGGCCTGGCTGGATGAAAAGCAGCCTGGTGATGTGAAAACCTGTTTGATCCACAACGACTTCCGCTTTGATAATGTTGTCCTGAATCCAGACAACCCTATGGAAGTGATCGGTGTACTGGATTGGGAAATGTGCACACTGGGCGACCCTCTTATGGATCTGGGTAACTCACTGGCCTACTGGATTGAAGCCAATGACGAGCCACAGTTCCAGATGTTCCGCAGACAACCAACCAACGCTCCCGGCATGCTCACCCGCCAGAAAGTTGTGGACTGGTACTGCAAACAAACAGGCACTGAACTCAAAAGCTTTGATTTCTATGAAGTATACGGTCTGTTCCGATTAGCGGTCATTATGCAGCAAATTTATTACCGCTATTACCACGGTCAAACTCAGGACAAACGTTTTGCCATGTTTCATGTTGCCATTGCGTATATGGAACAGCGCTGCCAGAAACTGATTCAAAACTCTTCACTGTGAGCCGGTGACAGCAAACCTCGGGGGAAGTATGGCGACCATCTACCTGGTCAGACACGGACAGGCCTCTTTCGGCCAGCACGACTACGACAAACTGTCGCCAATCGGAGAGCAACAGGCTGTAGTCACGGGTGAATGGTTGAAAGCCGTCAATAAACCTATCGCTTTGTTTGGCAGTGGCACCCTGCTACGCCAGCGCCAGACCCTCTCTGGAATTTACTCCGGTATGGGACTGGAAGGTCGTCAGCCAGATTTCACATTGCCAGGATTGAATGAAGTTGATGTGGATGAACTGCTACTTGTTGCAAACCCTCAATTTACATCTCGTCGGGAAATGGATAGCCATATGGCTAACAAATCGAATCCGGCACAGGCTTTTTTTGAGCTTTATCGCTCATCTCTTGCCCGCTGGGCAGGTGGTGAACATGACCAGGAGTACAAACAATCCTGGCCTGAGTTCAAAGAGAAAGCCTTGAATGCTGTAACTATTGTCGGTAAAGAGCTAAAAGAGAATGAAAATGTTTTACTGGTCAGCTCCGGCGGAACCATTTCCACTCTAGTTCTGCAGGTTCTTGGCATGCCGGAAAACGGCATTTTCAAACTGAATCGTCATATCAATAACGCATCTATCACAGCGCTCCACTTTCGCAAAAACAAACTCAGCCTACATGGTTTTAACAACTATGCTCATCTGGAGCAGGCTGGCTCACGCAGGTTGATTACGCGCATTTAAAACAATAAGAGACAAAATTATGAGTAATAAAAATTTATTTGATTTGAGCGGTAAAGTCGCACTGGTCACAGGCGCAAGTCGTGGTATTGGTGAAGCGATTGCTCACCTGCTTGCTGCTCATGGTGCCCATGTTATTACTTCAAGCCGCAAACTGGAGGATTGTGAAGCTGTATGCAGCGCTATTCGTGACGCGGGCGGTTCCGCAGAAGCGATTGCCTGTCATATTGGAGATATGCAACAAATCTCTGATATTTTCACAACCATAAAAGAGAAACACGGCAAGCTCGATATTCTGGTCAATAATGCCGCAGCCAACCCTTACTTCGGCCATATCCTGGATACAGATTTGGGCGCTTTCCAGAAAACCGTAGATGTGAATATTCGCGGTTACTTCTTTATGAGCGCTGAAGCAGGCAAGATCATGCGTAAAGCTGGCGGCGGCAGCATTATTAATGTTGCTTCAGTGAACGGTGTGGTACCCGGTCATATGCAGGGAATTTATTCCGTCACCAAAGCTGCTGTTATTTCCATGACCAAAGCTTTTGCCAAAGAATGCGCCGGCTTGAACATTCGGGTTAACGCACTGCTTCCTGGCCTGACAGAAACAAAGTTTGCCTCTGCCCTGACTGGTAACCCAGCTATTATGAAACAGGCTCTTACCCACATCCCTATGAACCGCTCGGCCAGCCCAGATGAAATGGCGGGCACAGTGCTTTATCTGGCATCCAATGCCGCCAGCTACACCACGGGTACCTGCATTAATGTTGATGGCGGTTACCTGACCGTTTAAGGAAGTAAACAACTCAGGCACCAGGGGGTGTTCAAACCAACTCTCAAACGCAACCTGGTGCCCAGTCAGTTATGGATAGCTTTACCCGTTCAGAAGCATCATTTCAAAGCACAACAAAGCAGTGGCAAAACCGGAGAACCTCACCGGCCACACCATAACCCTGAAACAGTTGAACAACACAATCGGCATGATAACGGGAGAAAATCTGCTGCAGGGTGATGTTTTTTTTGCACAGCTACTCCATCAAAAGATACCTCTACCGTCCAAGGCTGCCCCATCGTAGTCACTCCCATGGCCACGAGAACAGGTCATAGAATTTATAGAGAATGAACCACCAAGCACTTTGCCACGAGGCCAAAGCAACCTTCTGTTTTAGCAGCTTTCTGTTTTAGCAAATATTTGGGCGCTGTTTCATCAGCCCAGCCGTATTTTCCAGACTCCCGGAAATAACGTAGTCATAAGTGTTATCAGGCTGCTCAGAGTGCAACGACACCAAGCTTTATACGCACCTGCCTAGCCAGAGCGACTCAGGGCGGTGTACCCTTAGCAGTTCAGTACCCAAGAAGAACAGGTCAAACCAGTGGTCACGATCTACGGTATACCCAACTGCGCCATTTGGGGGGCTTGAACCAGATTATTCTCCCGTATTCTCTTAGTGGTCTCCCCTTTGTTAGAATGAATTGATTCAGGCGATTATACAGGGTAATAGATGATAGCGATTGAAATGTGTGCTGGTGCAGGAGGTCAGGCGCTAGGGTTACATGAAGCTGGTTTTCAACATGCAGCACTTATTGAAATCGACCATCATGCATGTGAAACCTTACGGCTCAATAATAGGCAGCTCAACCTCGGCTGGGGTGACATTATCGAAGATGATCTAAAGGAGTTCGCCAAATCATCGGCTGGTTTTGCGGGTCGCATCGACCTTATTGCCGGCGGCGTTCCCTGCCCCCCCTTTAGCAAAGCTGGCCAGCAATTAGGACATGAAGATGAGCGCGACCTGTTCCCCATTGCCTTGCAAGTCGTGAGAAAGGTAAAGCCTAAAGCAGTAATGCTTGAGAATGTCCCCGGACTCTTTGAGGAAAAATTCCGCTGGTATCGAGACAAAATATCCGCCGAACTTGCCACTATGGGATACAAGAGCGAGTGGAAGTTACACCAAGCTAGTGATTATGGCGTACCGCAACTCAGACCTCGAGTTATTCTGGTTGCAATGCCTCAAGAAGACTTCCAGCATTTCACTTGGCCTGAACCGACAGGGGACACTGTAACAGTTGGCGATGCTCTGTATGATCTGATATCAGAAGGTGGCTGGGAAGGTGCAGACGAATGGCGAGAGAAAGCCAACAGAATTGCTCCTACTCTGGTCGGCGGTTCCAAGAAGCATGGTGGGCCTGACCTCGGGCCAACTCGGGCTAAACGCCAATGGCGGGAGCTTGGGGTTAACGCTCACCGCCTTGCTAATGACAATGAAATTCCGGAAGCAGGCTTCAAGGGCGCTATGAAGCGTGACGGCTCTATTCAAGAAGGCTGTGAAAATATGCCTCTCCTGAATGTTAGAATGGCAGCAAGAATACAAGGCTTTCCCGACGACTGGAGCTTCCACGGCAGCAAGACACACGCTTATCGTCAGGTAGGAAATGCTTTTCCTCCCCCGGTTGCCAAAGCTATTGGGACACAGATTATTGAAGCATTACGTGCCAAGCCGAAGGAATGCGCTGCATGAGCATGTTGTCTGAAGAAAGAACTAACTTTCACCGTTACCTCATTGAGAGTGAAATCCTTACTCGCGCCCCCTTCTCTAAATTTGACGCTGCCTACATATGCAGCAATGCAGACAACGGTCAAAAACATAGTGTTCTGGTTGCAAATGTACTGGCCACCAAAATTGCAAAGAATGCTGGCGTGACATTGGTAGAACGCAAGAAAAAAGACGGCCAGACACTCGGTAATGAATTCGAGGAAGCTTGCGCTTTATATCTGCAAAGTACCTTCCTGAAGTTGGGCAACCTCAGGCCGGGGAACTGGGAAGTCCAAAAGATCAATAGCAGGAAGCAATCTGTACTCGGCAAGTATGAACAATATACCCACCTTGCAGAGCTAGGCCGCTTGGCTTCTGAATATTCTGAGCTGCGTAACTTTTTAGGTGATGGTTACACCGTTGCTCCTGATGTGATTATTGCCCGGGTTCCAGAAAGTGACGAGATCATTAATGAAGAAACCAGTATTGTTGATAGCGACTCCTGCCACCAAGCCATGCTCAGGACTGCGAACCATAAAAATGAAATTGCCCATATTCTTCATGCAAGTGTATCGTGCAAATTCACCATGCGCTCGGACAGGTCACAGAATACAAGAACTGAAGCACTAAACCTCATCAGGGCTAGAAAAGGACGCTCCCCGCATATCGTCTCCTTAACTTCTGAGCCAACAGCCAGCAGAATTGCCTCCCTTGCTCTTGGCACTGGCGATCTGGATTGCGTATATCACTTCGCTTTGTATGAATTACGCGAGACCCTGATTGAACTAGATGCTGAAGACGCCCTTGATCTGCTCGACTCTATGATCAATGGGAAAAGACTGAAAGATATCAGTGACCTGCCTCTTGATTTAGCTGTATAACAACGAAGTAGAAAATAATGATTACTCTTTTTGGAATACCCAACTGCGACACCATGAAAAAGGCTCGCACCTGGCTGGATCAGCAAAGTATCGAGTACACCTTTCACAACTACCGCAAAGATGGACTGGACAAAAACTGGCTGAAAGACCGCATTGATGAACTGGGCTGGGAACAGGTCGTTAATCGCCGTGGCACAACCTGGCGCAAACTGCCGGAAGATACTCGCAATAACATGAATGCTGAAACCGCCGTTGAAGCTCTATTGGAACAGTCCGGCATGATTAAACGACCACTACTCGATACAGGCAACGGTTACCTGCTAGGCTTTTCTGCAGACAAATGGTCTGAAGCCCTGAAATAAGCCAAGGGCGTTCTCAATTAAGCATTCGACTCAGTGGCGCTGAGAGCTTCTATGGCTGCGTTGCAGCATTTTGAAAAGCAACAAGCATTCTGGCAATGCTGCATTCGATGCCTAATTGAGAACACCCTAAGTGACAAGGCGATATATAGACAACTAAAATAACGCTTTGGCGATTCCTGAAAAAGCACAAGGACACTATTTGTTATTATGAGCAAAGAATTTTTCAGTATGGCGGCCGGTATCGGCACCAAGAACAATAAAGGTGAGTGGCTGGAAGTATTCTACCCGGCTCCACTGTCCAAGCCAGATGCTGAACTGGTTGAAGCCGTTGGTACAATTACCGGATACACCGGCGGTAATCAGGTGATTGAGTTGGACAGTGCCACTTGTCATGCCCTTGAAGAACTGTTTCTGCAGCGTAATCTGCTGGATCACACCCTGATTCTCAGTTCTATGGAAACCAGCAGTAACCCTCGGGTTCTGGTGATTCTGGAGTCTGATAACGCGCCTACCAGCACTCCAGAAGCTTATTTGAAGCTGCATATGTTGTCTCACCGTCAGGTGAAACCTCACGGTATTAACCTGAGCGGTATTTTCCCTCTGCTGCCTAATGTTGCCTGGACTAATGAAGGTGCCGTTGATCTGGAAGAACTTCCACACCGTCAGCTATCTGCCCGCTCTCGCGGTGAAGTTCTGGATGTGCAGTCTGTAGATAAATTCCCACGTATGACCAACTACGTGGTACCCAAAGGCGTTCGTATTGCCCATACCGCCCGCGTTCGTTTGGGCGCCTACATTGGTGAAGGAACCACGGTTATGCATGAAGGTTTTGTTAACTTCAATGCCGGTACCGAAGGCAAGAACATGGTAGAAGGTCGTATCTCCGCTGGCATCTGGGTTGGTGAAGGCTCTGACCTTGGCGGCGGCTGCAGCACGATGGGAACCCTGTCTGGTGGCAACGATATTGTTGTTTCCATTGGTCAGAACTGCCTGATCGGTGCCAATGCCGGTGTGAACATTCCCTTGGGAGATCGCTGCACCGTAGAAGCTGGCCTGTACTTGACAGCCAGCTCCAAGGTGACAGTTCTGGATAAGGACAAGAAACCAGTTGAAACCGTGAAAGCTGTTGAGCTGTCTGGCAAGTCTGACCTGATGTTCTGGCGTAACTCGCAGACTGGTACTGTTGAGTGCCTGGCGAATAAAACCGCTATTGAACTCAACGAAGAGCTGCACGCTCATAACTAATGTCCGCCAAAGAAAAGAGCACTGCTTAGGGGGTGTTCTCAATCAGGCACCGAACGCAGCATTGCCGGAATGCTTGTTGCCTTTCAAAATGCTGCAACGCAGCCATAGAGGTAATAAGCATTCTTTCAACATATGCCTTTGGAGCAGGCTAAGGAACTCTTGAGTGAAGTGATGGCAATGGACACCCCCGAGTGATTCGCAGTGCGGTGAGTTGTCACTGCGTCATCGGGGATTAGAGTGTGCTGCACTAAGGCCGTTCTAAGGTGTTTGCGGGCGACAGTTTGAAGGCAGAACCGCTGCATATTCGAATCCGTGAGTGTCATCTTCCTGACACTGCCAGACGATATTCTCACCAGTTTGAAGCGGGATGAGCCACAGAATGCCGTTACTGCTGGTAGCTTGATCATCGTCGCCGCCAAACCAAATCTCCAGGCGACCATCACTTTCCCACTTTATTTTTCTGACGCTGAATGGCGTAATCTTACTCTCATCCGTTTCTTCCCGATAGGTCATGTCAACAGTGGGAAACTCGTTATGCACAGCGTAATATTCAATAAGCTCAGCCTTGGGGCCTGCTGTGAGCATGAGCCCTTCTGCCACCTTGGTTCGGCTGGTGTAGTCCTGATAGGCAACAAGTCCGAACATTGCAGTAAGGCTGAGAATTGCTGCTGCAATTAATATTTCCAGAAGTGTGATACCGTCCATCCGGTCTATCTTGCCCATATTGGGTACCAATCCTTGGTAATCTTTGTTTTTATTTAAGTCTATATTTCCTGCTTCGGGTGGCTATGGAATGACTTTATTTGCAGGGCTGGACATGACTGGAAGGCAATAACTCTAAAAACAAAGCGATAATAAAGAACCACCTGATTACCACTGTAAATCAGCCAGCTTAAACAGCCTTTCTGGCATCAGGCACGTACGGGCTGCCATGTAGCCAAGCCTTGAGACCATTGCCCCCTATCGAACCGACGATTAAACCGATAACAAAACTCCGCGAGGCGGCGTGGTAATCAGGAAGAACTATGTCTGCATTTGATTTTGTTTTTGTTGGTAATGGTTCAGCAGGCTGTATATCCGTGGTGACTGTAAAGACTACGAAAACTGGACGCCTTCCGGTAACCCCGAGTGGGCTTTTGACGATCCGCTGCCTTACTTCAAACGGAGCGTGAATCAGGAGCGTGATGCCAGCGAATAGCACGGCGTTGGCGGTTCGCTGAATGTGAGTGATGCTCCTACCGTACCCTTTTGGGGTAGCCTCTATTCACCACCATTCTCTGCACATGCTTTCCTGTTGTCTATGCTCTACCGCCAGAAAAAACAACCGGGAATTGGTGTGAATAGATTGAGGACATTCTGGCTTTATGCATTGCTCTTTATTTATCTGCCTGCAACAGCGCAAGATATACTCATTGTTCATTTGTCTACCAATCAGGAAGGCGACAGCCATGAGATTTATATCTTCCCTGTTTATCACACGGAAAGTCACGAACCAGGAGTTCCGAAGCCCCTGTGGGAAAAATCTGAGCTTGATTTTCTTAACATCCCCTCTGTCATATTTGATAAGGACTCAAGCCTTTATATAGTTTCAGGATTACCCGCCCCTCAACAAAAGGTGACAGAGCACCCACTGCTGTCGCCAGACAATAATAACTCCGACGGCTATAGCGTAACAGCTTGGCCAATAGGTGATGCAAGCACATTGGAGTTCGATACAATATTCTCAGGAGCACATGATAGCAACGAAACCGGTATCACACTTAGAGGTTTTTCCTACCTGACACCCACCATAGAGTACATGCTAAACCATGCTCTCCCACCAACAGTTTTCTTCAAAGTCATTCGACTCATGGAAAGATCTTTGGAGGTCGTTACCCAACAAACTTACCCCGAGAGAGTTGATGCTAATCTAAGCGATTACGCGAATGGTTCCATGGAGGCGGGGTATTTAATGAGCGGCCATTACCCTGCTCCCAATGGTACAAAAGTCACCATCAACATTGACCAGAATGGGTTGATTTATATCGAAGCTCCCCAACAGGTATTTCGTTCAGATCTTCATTCTCCGCCAGAACCTATAATAGGAAATGAGTCACCGCCTGTCATAAGTACACTCCCCCCACCAGCAGGCTTCTCACCCTTTCCAGCGCCAGCAGTAGTCACTCTTTCACCTCAGCCCAAATCATTACCTGATTCTGATTCAGCACGCGCCTCCAGTAGCAACCGACAGGAAGTTTATTGCAAATGCCGGAAGTCAAAATGCCTGAAACATTATTGCAGCTGCTTTTCGCAAGGAAACATATGTAATAAAAACTGTAAGTGCAACAACTGCAAGAATCACTCAAACCATGTAGCTCAACGCCTTCCTGTTATAAAAACACTTGGGGTAAAACTATTCGACGATAAATTGGAGACTCTGCCAGGTGGCACAGTGGCGCATAGTGAGTGTTATGCACGAAGGGCGAATCGCACAGACAGGCGTCATCCTCAATCCAATACATGCTGTAATACAAACCAGGCACTCCTCGCATTCGCCAATGGAGACGCGCCCACAACATCCACGCTCACTCGAACGAAAATAAGCCACCAACTTCACCAACAGGAACCAGGGGGCAGTTCGCAAGTGAGTCGGACAGACAGTAACAACAATCGAGCCCTGACTCTAGCACTCCTCCTGCTGGAACGCACGAACCGCCAAAAGCACTAGGGCGCTCTCAATTAGGCATCGATAAAAGTTAGCTGTTAGAGGCCACCAGAATAAATAGCACCAGGCTGGCAACACCAACGCAAAGACCAGAGAACTTATACCAGATTTCTCGTTGCAACTTATGGGTAACAACCGCTTCCATGAAAAAGCCCTCGTTGAGATAACATTGCTTGGATGCTTCCTGTCTCCTGACAGCCTGTTTAACAGAAACAGAAGCTGAGACAACTTATCTGAACAGATATCTCCAGACGGACAGATATTCTGTACTTTATAAGCCGTTTTACGGTGATATCCGAGAAATACCAAATGGGCAGACAACCCTCTTTCATCTCGACTTTCACAACACTCATCGGCCAATAGCAAAATCCGCGAGACATTAATGGCTACGCCGATATCATGGCCAATTTCCGCCATTCCATGCTCCATTAGCCATAAAGGAGAACAGCGGAACCTTTTCTACCAAGATACTGCAACAGTCAGGCCAAAATTAAAAATAGCGAAAACGTACAGAAAACAGAACATCCCTAAAAACACTTGCACCCTTTTTGAACAACCATCTGGAAAGCCGCTCACAACTGGCGCAATATACTTTCTACTATTCATGTCCGATTTTTGCCAGTGCATCACACTTCGACCCTTTAATATTTGCACCATGAGCACAAACTTTGAGCAATGTTACCAAGCACTGAAAAGCCGGGATCGCAGATTTGACAGCCAGTTTTTCGTAGGCGTCAGCAGTACCGGAGTTTACTGTCGGCCAATATGTCCGGCACGGCTGCCCAAACCAGAGAACTGCACTTTCTTCAGTACGGCCGCAGCAGCAGAGCAGACTGGCCTGCGGCCCTGTAAACGTTGCCGCCCAGAGCTGGCCCGATGTTTTTCCAGACCAGGATTTAGGTATTATCAAAGCCATGGGCACCAAACACCGAAAAACCATTCTGGATACGCCGAGTGTTGGCGGCCATGGCGAGCTTATGCGGTACTCCATCTCTGGCATCACCCTTTGAATCAACCTCTTCTGTCTACCGAAAGTGAGAAAAAGATATGATTTTTACCAAATTCAATTCCGCTTTTGGAACCACCTTTGCAGCTGCCGACAATGGCAAACTCTGCCATCTGTGGTTTCCCGGTCAGAAACATGAACCTGATTCTTCCAGTTGGGCCGAAAAGAATGACGAACCAGTGTTTACCCTGTTGAAGCAGCAATTGCAGGAGTACGCAGAAGGTCAACGACAAACATTCCAGCTGCCTCTGAACCCTCGCGGTACGGACTTTCAGAAAAGCGTTTGGGAAGCTTTGCTGAACATTTCTTTTGGCGAACACAGTTCTTATGGCGTACTCGCCAAACAGTTGGGAAAACCCAAAGCTTCCCGGGCAGTGGGCGCGGCGGTTGGTAAAAATCCCATTGGCATTATTATTCCCTGTCACCGGGTGCTGGGAAGCACGGGTAAACTTACAGGTTTTGCTGCAGGCTTGGAGATGAAGGCGCAACTACTGGCTGTTGAGGGCGTGCTTGAGCCAGAACAGCAGGCTCTGTGCCTGTAAGAGCTGAGACAGCTGTTCGTTCCCGGCTATGGAGCCATTTCAGGAACTCTTTCACCGGTAAGGCTATGGATCTTTTGACTCTATCCGGATGCATACACAGCCACAATAAAGAGAGCTATTACCTGCAGTGTTGAGCCTCTGTCTCAGTAGACACCTGGATTATGACAAAGCCTGGGATCTGACTACGACTCTGTGCCGCCCTCTTCTGGGACTGTTACTGCTGGACTGGCTATTTCGCAAGATGAACATGCCAGCATTGCTGACAGCTCCGGTGAAAGGTTCTTCGACGAATAGAAACTAGCGCACAACAAACTGTTCAAACATATCACCGGCTTTGTTGAACAGCCTGTTTTGCAGAAGAGGTTCCAGCTCGGCATTTTCAAGATCGCCGTTATAGCAATTTTGAATCCGGCATTTCTGCACTGCAAAGTTCTGCACACCTTTCTCGTAGAGTTTTTGCAGCAGCTTTTCAAAACGTTCCGGGGTGATCAGGTTCCAGTTGACCATGGTGCGCACTTCGCATGGCAGTTGCCAAGCCACTCTGCAGCAATGGCTCACCAGCCAAATAACTATGATGAGGACAAATTGAAAACAGCCTTGAGAATTTTGTCCTGCCCAAACGGTATCCGCTTACCATCACGTTTGAGTATGTTGGCTGGCAGGTTTCACTCCCCCTGAGAAATACTCATGCCCATAAATTCTGTTCTTTGTTATGTATTTAATAAGGAACAGTGTGGGGAGATCGGTGGCAAGGCTTATTGATTTTTGTCACGGCTGAATCAAAAACCCAAAAGAAAAAGGTGCACCCGCCCTATAGCCGATACGCCCTGTTACTGAAGTGCCAAATTTACCGAGTCGTAATTCCCAGCAAGTCCAGCGCTGAAACGATACCCAGCAAAGTCTTACCTTCGGTCACCAGTACCCGGTGAATGTGGCCTTTAACCATAGCATCGGCCACTTCCGCCAAAGGCATTTGGGGATCTACCCGAAACACAACAGGAGTCATGATATCGGTCACCATCACCACCTGATCAATAGATTCGTGGAAGGTACGCATCTCTTCACGGGACAGCGCGCAGTCCAGCAATCCTTTTTCAAAACTCTCATCCCTTGAATTCAAATCCAGAATACCGCTACCGGTCTGACGAACAATATCGGTGACACTCACCATTCCACACAACTCGCCGGATTCGTCCACCACCGGTGCGCCGGAAATATCGTGATCAGTCAAAAAGGTTGCCAGGCGCTCCATTGTCCAATCCAGAGGCACTGTTTCCACATGGGGTGTCATAACATCAGCGGCAATCATGGAAGCCCATGGAGAAAGAGGAGTCACAGGCTTAGGGAGGGCAGCATCAAATTCTGTGTGCATGGCGGTGATCCCTGCGGTTATTCGATTAAAACCGGGAACAAGCATGACACCTCATCGTGTTAACTACAGTCGACAATTCCTGTCAGGAGTCTAGTTATTTTCCCGTATCTGTGAGACCAGTATGCACCAAACGACACTGGCTTTATTGACACACATCAATAAAGCCAGTGGCACAAACGTTTGCGCAAACAAAAGCTGTCAAACTGTGGAGTCTTCTCCAATACGACTGGCAATGGCGCTCTTTTGGCCTTTGTATTTAGCATTAACCCGCTTGTTGTAAGGCTTCATGGCTGGGCTGCTCAGGGTTTCAAAGTTAATGGCGCCAATCTGCATACCAGGGCGTAAAGCCAATGGCAATTTGCCACCATTAAAGAATTCCAGAACAATTTGCCCGCTCCAGCCTGGATCAATCCGGTGAGCGGTTACATGCACCATCAGCCCTAAACGAGCCAGAGAAGAGCGACCATCCAGCCAGCCGACAATATCATCGGGCAGAGTGACAGACTCCCGGGTCACCGCCAACGCCAGCTCTCCGGGGTGCAGGAAGAAGGCATCATCCTTTTCCAACACAATCTCCGTGCTCATGATGGAGTTGAGAGTTCGCTCGATATCTTCCCGGTTACCGGAAAGGTCTACGTAAGGCGCAACATGGTCGTTAAACACCCGAAAGCTATTTCCCAGGCTTAAATCCAAACTCACGCCACTGATATGGTCATCATCCGGGCGTGGATCAACCTCAATCCTGCCGCTGTCCAGCGCGGCAATAATATCGCGATCACTCAGTCGCATAACTCACCTTATTGTTACTGATGCGTCCGTCCCTTGGGACTTAGTCATCAGAAATAGTGATTGTAGGAATTGGAGCCGCCTGTCGGTTCAAAACTGCCAGCAAAGCTGCGGTACGACGAGCCGTGTCACGGTACAACATGGCTTCTGCTGAATCACCTTCTGCTGGGCCACTATACGCGACAACGGTTGGCATACCCGCGTCCGCATGCTGACGAATAGACAGAGACAAAGGCAAAGCCCCTAACAGTTCAGTACGGTATTCATCGGCCATACGGCTGCCGCCGCCTTCACCAAACAGATGCTCAGCGTGACCACAATTCGTGCACACATGTACAGCCATATTTTCAACAACACCCAGTACCGGCACGCTGACTTTACTGAACATCTCGATACCTTTGCGGGCATCCAGCAACGCCAGATCCTGAGGCGTAGTCACAATCACACTGCCAGCCAATGGTGCCTTCTGGGAAAGAGTCAGCTGAATATCACCAGTACCAGGAGGCATGTCCACCACCAGATAATCCAACTCTCCCCATAAGGTTTGGTTTAAAAGCTGTAATAACGCGCCGCTGGCCATAGGGCCACGCCAAACCATAGGGGTTTGTTCCGTCACCAGATACGCCATGCTGTTGGATTTCAGACCATGGGCATCGATAGGTACAAAAAACTGCTTGCCATCAACTTCATCAACTCCCGGGCGCTGATCTTCTTCCACACCCAGCATTTTTCCGATACTTGGGCCGTAAATATCGGCATCCAGAATACCCACTTTGGCGCCATCTGCGACCAGAGCCAAAGCCAGGTTCACCGATGTCGTGGATTTGCCCACACCGCCCTTGCCAGAAGCCACTGCAATAATGTTTTTTACTTTTTTCAGCCCCACCTCTTCACTGATACGGGGAGCGGAAGGAATACGGGTTATGAACTTAACAGCGACTTTATTGACTGCTTCATACTGCAGTAACTCATCTGTAATAAGCTGCTCAAGCTGACTATGACCACCATAACAGGGATACATCATCCCCAGCTCAATGGTGGCCTCACCATTAGTCACATCTACGCTATCAACTTCCGTCACCTGCAGCAGGCTGTCTTTCAGCCAGGGGTCCTGCAGGTTACGCAGAATACCTTCAACCGTTTCTTTAGAAACCGGCCCTTGGAAATACACTGTCATTGTCGTTCTACTTCCTAATGCGTACTTAACGCCAACTGCCTGTGCCAAACTCGATTACTGGAGTCTGACTTACAATTCTTTCATTGCCCGGAGAAACTCATCACGGCCACCATCGGGATTAATACCGTGTTTGTCCATGTCGTCCCTCAGTTTACGTTCTGCGAAAGCCTGAGACTCCTGCACAACATCTCTACGATTAGGGTTTGCCAGCCCCTTCAGAATCTCGGCTTCCAGATCTTCGCCCGCCATAATGCGTTCGCAAAGAATATTGTAATTACGCTCAAAAACCGGGAAAGCAACCTGCTGGGGCTCCCCTTCCAGCAAAGACCAGCCAGTCTCCTTGGCGGCAAGATAAACAGCCACATGGGACCACAACCCATCACGAGTCCGGTTTCTTGCGTTACAGGCCTCATAATAGGCCTGCAAAGGTTCCTGCAACCCCAACTCACCAAAACGCAATTTACACAGTTGGCGAATATCTGCCAGATCAGGGAAAAACCGGGCTGTATCAATAGCTTTACGGGCCGCACGCAGAATACGGCGAGGTGGATAGCTTTTCAGAGACTGCAGCCAAACACGCTTTGATGCGTCAACGGCCTGATTGTCTGGAAAAGCTCTGCGATATTTAAGAGGGAATGCCCCTTCCAGCAGGGTAAAGACGGCATTTATCGCGTCAATATGATCCTGCCCCGGTGGCTGGTTAGACTGGGATTGCTGCTGTCCACCTCGTGGCGGCTCAGTCGTCAAAGTCGAGGAGTGGCCCGTTCGCCCAGCTCCTGTCTGTAAGTTTCTCTTCTGTTGATCGAGGAGAGTTCGTGCGTCCTTCACTCTGTTCCCTCCGCCATTGGTAAATGACGTGTTTTACAAACCGGTAGTCCCATGCTTTTCGAGCCTCACCAGTACTCAGCCAGTACATTTTAAAGTCTTCCAGCTGCTTTTGCGCATAATCCAGGGGTATACCATCATTCTGCAGCAGTTTCTGGTAGCACCAGGCTGGCGGATTATAATCGCCGGCAAGCGGCGTAGCACGAGCCTGAGTTGTTACTGCCGTGCCACGGTGTCGGGACAGTATATTATTCTTTGCAGGCTGAGAGCGACCGGTCAATTCAGCCATGGCCTGATCTGGATTAATCTGTTCTGCCGAATAGGTATTCTGATACTGTTGCTGGGCCCGCTGCTGTTGAATCTGTTGTTTTTCGGTCTGTTGCTGCTGAAATTGTTGGCGTTGAGCCTGCTCATGTTGCCGTTTCAGGCTCTCCAGCTTACCCCGAGCCGATTCCAGCTGCATTTGCTGGTGGCGCTGCTCATCCTGTTTTTGAATCAGCAGCTTTTGTTGTTCGCGGGCAGTATCACGCAAAGCTTTTAATTGCTTTTCCTGTTCAGCAATCAGATTTCGACTCTGCTCAAGACTCGCGGCAGCCGATTGCACGGCGGTGTTTACCTCAGCACATTGTTGTTCAATGTCTCTCACCCGCTGCTGTGCTGGCGCAAGGTCAGGTACAAAAGACTGGTGCGAAGAATCCTGAAGTTCAGTTCCCTGGAATTCCGTTCCCTTAAATGTAGGGCTACGGGGCATGACCTCCGGCTCAAATGTTTGAGCAGACTCCTGCGCGGGAGGACGTTCAGATTCGAGCATAATTTCAAACAAGCCCTTACCTTCACGATTCATCCTGCGTTGCAGATTGTCAGAATCTCGGTCACCCATAAACATTCCTGAATACGCACCACTCTTGAGTTTGTCTGATGAAGCGGTAAAGAAAAGGACTGATCTTCAGGGGTTCCCAATGACCAGTGAAAAAATACAGACGGTTATCCTTTAGTCTACTGCGGGAGGGGGATGTTCGGCCACCAGTATTTACATCATTAACCCGATGTGTGAGTTTTTCTGGGGGCATGACCACCGTCTAATATTTTTGTGCAAACAAATTTCACCAGACGGAAAC
>NZ_CAMZOG010000059.1 GCF_947331445.1 Parendozoicomonas sp. Alg238-R29
TCGACGAAGGTCGTGCAGGTGAGAACGTTGGAGCCCTGCTGCGTGGTGTTAAGCGTGAAGAGATCGAGCGTGGCCAGTGTCTGGTTAAGCCTGGTTCCGTAACTCCTCACACCACCTTTGAATCCGAAGTTTACGTTCTGTCCAAAGATGAAGGTGGTCGTCACACGCCATTCTTCAAGGGCTACCGTCCACAGTTCTACTTCCGTACAACTGACGTAACCGGTAACGTTGAGCTGCCAGAAGGTGTTGAAATGGTAATGCCAGGCGATAACATCCAGATGGTTGTTACCCTGATTGCACCTATCGCAATGGAAGACGGTCTGCGTTTCGCTATCCGCGAAGGTGGTCGTACTGTTGGCGCCGGTGTTGTTGCCAAGATCCTGGACTAATTCACTGCTTAAATGCAGAGGTAGTTGCGTAAGCAGCTATTGAAATAGCTATGATCGAAAAGCCCCTGGCGTGAGTCAGGGGTTTTTACGAGGTAAGAAAGGGGAAATGCTTTTTGGGGTTTTGTTGACAAGGGTGTTGACGAATCTTAAAATGCCGCTCTCTTTTATATCCGCCCACCTTTTGAGTGGGCGGATTTTCGTTCTTTAAACACCTACTGGGTTACTAAGATGAGTCAGCAGCCTAAAGCTCAACAAATCCGCATTCGACTCAAGGCTTTTGATCATCGCCTGATCGATCAGTCCACGCAGGAAATTGTTGATACTGCGAAGCGTACTGGTGCACAGGTTCGTGGTCCTATCCCTCTGCCTACCCGCAAGGAAAAATTCACCGTACTGACTTCTCCGCACGTCAACAAAGACGCGCGTGATCAGTACGAGATCCGTACTCACAAGCGCCTGCTCGATATCGTCGAGCCCACCGAAAAGACAGTTGATGCTCTGATGAAGCTCGACCTGGCTGCGGGTGTGGAAGTTCAGATTAGCCTTGGCTAAAGAATTCAGGCTTGAATTGCCAGCTCTCCTAAAAAAGAGTGGGGCGGTTCTTGCTTGTGTAACGCTCTGGAATGGGCGGCCATAGCGGGTAAAAGCCCCGTACACGAAAGAGGTAGACTATGTCTAGTCAAGAAAATGGCAAGCGGGCTTTGGGCCTAATCGGTAAGAAGTGTGGCATGACCCGCATCTTTACCGAAGACGGTGCATCCCTGCCTGTTACTGTTGTAGAAGTAGAGCCTAACGTCGTTACTCAGATTCGTTCTGATGAAGCTGATGGTTACTCTGCTATTCAGGTTACTACCGGCTCCAAAAAGGCCTCTCGGGTTTCCAAGCCTGAAGCTGGTCATTTCGCCAAGGCGGAAGTTGAAGCTGGTCGTGGTCTTTGGGAGTTCCGTTTGGACTCCGTTGCTGAGCTCAAAGCTGGCGACAAGCTGACTGTAGAGATGTTCTCTGCTGGTCAGAAGATCGATGTTACCGGTCGTTCCAAGGGTAAGGGTTTCCAGGGTGGCGTTAAGCGCTGGAATTTCCGTATGCAGGATGCGACTCATGGTAACTCCCTGTCTCACCGTGCTCCTGGTTCTATTGGTCAGTGTCAGACTCCTGGTCGTGTCTTCAAGGGCAAGAAAATGGCTGGTCACATGGGTGACGCACAGGTGACTGTTCAGTCCCTGGAAGTTGTTCGTGTTGATGCTGAGCGTAATCTGCTCCTCATTAAGGGTGCGGTACCGGGTGCTACTGGCGCTGATGTTGTTATCAAACCTGCCGTTAAGGCCGGTGCGGCAGCCTGATAGGGGGTTTGAACATGGATCTGAACGTAATTGGTGCAGACGCCCTTAAGGTTTCCGATGTGACCTTCGGCGTTGAATTCAACGAAGCCCTGGTTCACCAGGCCGTTGTTAGCTTCCTTGCTGGTGCTCGTCAGGGTACCAAAGCACAGAAGACTCGCAGCGATGTACGTGGCGGTGGTCGTAAGCCTTTCCGTCAGAAAGGTACTGGGCGTGCACGTGCTGGTACCATTCGTAGCCCACTGTGGCGCGGGGGCGGTACTACTTTTGCCGCTCGTCCTCAGGATCACAGCAACAAGCTCAACAAAAAGATGTATCGCGGCGCGCTGCGTTCCATTCTGTCTGAGTTGGTTCGTCAGGAGCGTCTGGTTATCGTTTCTGAGTTTAAGGCAGAAACTCCTAAGACCAAAGCAATGGTTGCCAAGCTGACTGAGCTTGAAGCAACTAACGCTCTGATCGTTTCTGACGTTGTAGACGAAAATGTTTACCTGTCTGCTCGTAACATTCCTCACGTTGACGTGCGTGATGTTCAGGGTATTGATCCGGTCAGCCTGGTTGCGCACGACAAAGTCATCATGACTGTCGACGCAATCAAGAAGTTTGAGGAGATGCTGGGATGAATCAGGAACGACTGCTGAAAGTCCTCATTGGTCCCCACATTTCCGAGAAGTCTTCGGTTGTGGCTGAGGCGCATAACCAGTACGTGTTCAAAATCGCTACCGATGCGAACAAGCTGGAAGTGAAAAAGGCTGTCGAACAACTGTTCGAAGTTAAAGTGAAGGCAGTAACTACTGTCAACGTGAAGGGTAAGACCAAGCGCACTATGCGTGGTCTGGGCAAGCGTGGCGACTGGAAAAAGGCGTACGTAACCCTGGATGCTGGTCAGGAAATTGACTTCGCGGACGCTGAATAAGGAGACAGACAATGGCTGTTGTTAAGTGTAAACCCACTTCTCCGGGGCGCCGCTTTGTAGTCAAGGTCGTTAACCCTGACCTGCACAAGGGCAAGCCTCACGCTCCTCTTCTGGAAAAGAAGAGCAAGAGTGGTGGTCGTAACAATGCTGGTCGTATCACTACTCGTCACGTTGGTGGTGGTCACAAGCAGCATTATCGTATCGTTGATTTTCGTCGTAACAAGGATGGCATTCCTGCCATCGTTGAGCGTCTGGAATACGATCCGAACCGTACTGCGCACATTGCACTGTTGAAGTACATCGATGGTGAGCGTCGCTACATTATTGCACCTAAGGGTGTGAAGGCTGGAGATGAGCTGGTGTCTGGCGTTCACGCGCCAATCAAAGCTGGCAATACTCTGCCTCTGCGTAACATTCCTCAGGGTTCTGTTATCCACTGTGTGGAATTGAAGCCTGGCAAGGGTGCGCAAATGATTCGTTCCGCTGGCACTTCTGCCCAGCTGGTTGCACGTGAAGGTGCCTATGTAACTCTGCGTCTGCGCTCCGGCGAAATGCGTAAGGTCCTGGCTGACTGTCGTGCAACTCTGGGTGAGGTTTCCAACGGTGAGCACGGCCTGCGCTCTTTGGGTAAGGCTGGTGCCAAACGCTGGCGTGGTGTTCGTCCTACCGTTCGCGGTGTGGCTATGAACCCGGTAGACCACCCGCATGGTGGTGGTGAAGGCCGGACTTCCGGTGGCCGTCATCCTGTTACTCCGTGGGGCGTACCTACGAAGGGCAAGAAGACTCGCTCCAACAAGCGCACCGACAAGTTTATTGTCCGTCGCCGCACCAAGTAAGTTTGAGAGGATAACACTGTGCCACGTTCACTTAAGAAAGGTCCTTTTATCGACCTGCACCTGTTAAAAAAGGTGGAGGACGCGGTAGGGGCTGGTAACAAGCGCCCGATCAAAACCTGGTCTCGCCGTTCCATGATCATCCCGCAGATGGTTGGCTTAACTATTGCGGTTCACAATGGTCGTCAGCACGTGCCTGTATTCGTCTCTGAAGAGATGGTAGGTCACAAGCTGGGCGAGTTTGCAGCCACCCGCACCTATCGCGGCCACGCTGCAGACAAGAAGGCCAAGAAGCGCTAAGGGGTATTGAGATGAAAGAAGTAGCTGCTACACACAACGGCGCTCGCATTTCTGCCCAGAAGGCTCGCTTGGTTGTCGACCTGATTCGCGGAAAGAATGTTGCAGAAGCTCTGGAAACCTTAACCTTCAGCACTAAAAAAGCTGCTGAGCTGGTTAAGAAAACTCTGGAGTCTGCTGTAGCTAATGCTGAGCACAACGAAGGTATGGATATTGATGAACTGAAGGTGTCTTCTGCTTTCGTTAACGAAGGTATGACACTGAAGCGCATCAAGCCTCGTGCCAAAGGCCGTGCTGATCGCATCCTGAAGCGGTCTTGCCACATTACCGTTAAGGTTGCAGAGGTTTAAGGAGCGATCAGATGGGTCAAAAAGTACATCCTACAGGCATTCGCCTGGGTATCGTTAAAGAGCATACCTCTGTTTGGTATGCCGAAGGTGCCGAATACGCTGACAAACTGAATGCGGATCTGAAAGTTCGTTCCTTTCTGGAAGAGAAACTGAAGAACGCTTCTGTTAGCCGTATTGATATTCAGCGTCCTGCGCAAAGCGCTCGCGTTACTATCCACACTGCCCGTCCCGGTATCGTGATTGGTAAGAAGGGTGAAGACGTTGAGAAGCTGCGTCAGGCACTGAACAAGATGATGGGCGTGCCTGTTCACGTCAACATCGAAGAAGTACGCAAGCCTGAAACCGACGCCAAGCTGGTTGCACAGAGTATTGCTGGTCAGCTGGAGCGTCGTGTGATGTTCCGCCGAGCCATGAAGCGCTCTGTACAGAATGCTATGCGTCTGGGTGCCAAGGGCATCAAGATTCAGCTGTCCGGCCGTTTAGGTGGCGCTGAAATTGCGCGTACCGAATGGTATCGCGAAGGCCGCGTGCCTCTGCACACTCTGCGTGCGGATATCGATTACGCCACTTACGAAGCCCATACCACCTACGGTGTTATTGGCGTCAAAGTGTGGATCTTCAAGGGCGAAGTTATCGGCGGTGTTCGTGAGGAAGAGAAGGAGCAGAAGAAACCTGCTCGTCGTCCTCGCAAGAAGCCGGCCGCTAAGAAGTAAGGAGTTACCAATATGCTCCAACCTAAGCGTACTAAATTCCGCAAGCAGATGAAGGGCCGCAACCGCGGTCTGGCTCAACGCGGTTCCAAGGTCAGCTTCGGCGAATACGCCTTGAAAGCTGTTGGTCGTGGACGTATAACTGCACGCCAAATCGAAGCTGCACGTCGGGCGATGACTCGTCACGTTAAGCGTGGCGGTAAGATCTGGATTCGGATCTTTCCTGACAAGCCTATTACCAAGAAGCCTCTCGAGGTTCGTCAAGGTAAAGGTAAGGGTAGCGTTGAGTACTGGGTAGCGCAGATTCAGCCGGGTCGCGTCCTGTATGAAATGGAAGGCGTTTCTGAAGAGCTGGCTCGTGAAGCCTTTGCTCTCGCCGCTGCCAAGCTGCCTATTAAGACAGTTTTCGTTAAGCGGGGTGTGATGTAATGAATGCGGCAGAGCTGCGTGAAAAGTCTGTCGATGAGCTGAACACTCAGCTGATCGACTTGCTGCGGGAGCAGTTTAACTTCCGCATGCAAATGACTACTGGTCAGCTGAAGCAGACTCATCTGCTGAAGCAGACCCGTCGGGATATTGCCCGAGTGAAGTCGGTGCTGACTGAGAAGGCAGGTAAATAAAGATGGCAGAGACCAAGAAAGTCCGTACACTGACCGGCAAGGTCGTGAGCGACAAGATGGACAAAACCATTACTGTCCTCGTTGAGCGCCGTGTAACTCATCCGCTTTACGGCAAGATCGTAAAGCGTTCTACGAAATTGCATGCTCATGACGAGAAGAATGAGTGCTGCATGGGTGACACTGTTGTTATCCGTGAGACTCGTCCTCTGTCCAAGAACAAGTCTTTTGAGCTTGTTTCCATTGAAGAGCGTGCGACTCAAATATAAGGCTATCAACCGGTCGTAATGGCCGGCTTGAGTCTGCAGTTTGAGGAGAACTGAAAATGATTCAGACCGAGACACAACTCGAAGTAGCAGATAACAGTGGTGCCCGCCGCGTTCAGTGCATTAAGGTACTGGGCGGCTCTCATCGCCGTTATGCTGGTATCGGTGACATCATCAAGGTCACCGTAAAGGAAGCGATTCCTCGCGGTAAAGTGAAGAAGGGCCAGGTAATGAATGCCGTGGTCGTTCGCACTCGTAAGGGTGTTCGTCGTCCAGATGGATCTCTGATCCGTTTCGATGGCAACGCAGCTGTTCTGCTGAATGCGCAGAACCAGCCTATCGGCACCCGTATCTTTGGCCCGGTGACTCGTGAGCTGCGTGGTGAGCAGTTTATGAAGATCATCTCTCTTGCACCTGAAGTGCTGTAAGGAGTTACCGTGAAAAAGATTCGTCGTGACGATGAAATCGTAGTCATTGCTGGCAAAGACAAAGGCAAGCGTGGGAAGGTTCTGAGTGTAAACGCCGATGGTCGTGTCCTGGTACAGGGCGTGAACATGGTGAAAAAGCACCAGAAGCCTAACCCGATGCTGGGCCAGCCTGGCGGTATCGTTGAAAAAGAAGCTCTTATTCAAGCTTCCAACGTTGCCATCTGGAATCCGGAAGCTAGTAAGGCTGACCGTGTTGGTTTCTCCATCGAAGATGGTAAGAAGCAACGCGTATTCAAGTCCACTGGCAAACCGGTTGACGCGTAAGGGGCTGGCAAATGGCTGAATTCAAAAGAAAGTTTCGTGACGAACTTGTACCCGTTATCCAAAAGGAACTGGGTCTCAAGAACGTTAACGAAGTACCGAAAATCACCAAGATCACCCTTAACATGGGTGTTGGTGAAGCGATTGGCGATAAGAAGGTTATCGAACACGCTCTGGCAGATCTGCAGAAGATCGCTGGCCAGAAGCCTGTTGTAACCAAGGCTCGCAAATCTGTTGCCGGCTTTAAAGTTCGTGAAGGTTGGCCAATCGGCGTTAAGGTAACTCTGCGTGATGAGCGTATGTATGAGTTCCTGGAGCGTCTGGTTGACATCGCACTGCCACGTGTACGTGACTTTCGCGGTGTGAGTGCCAAGTCCTTTGACGGTCGTGGCAACTACAGCATGGGTGTTAAAGAACAGATCATGTTCCCAGAGATCGATTACGATAAAATCGATACTCTGCGCGGTCTGGACATCACCTTTACTACGACCGCCAAGTCTGATGACGAAGGTCGTGCGCTTCTGAAAGCGTTTAACTTCCCTTTCCGTAACTGAGGTAACGAGGTATATGGCTAAGGAATCCATGAAACAGCGCGAACTGAAGCGACAGAAAACTGTTGCTAAGTACGCCCAGAAGCGCGCTGAACTGAAAGATATTATCAACAGCCCTGCCAGCTCTGAAGAAGAGCGTTGGGACGCCACAGTTGCTTTGCAAAAGCAGCCACGTGACGCTTCCAAAGCTCGTCTTCGTAACCGCTGTCGTATCACTGGTCGCCCTCACGCATACCTGCGTAAGTTCGGCCTGAGCCGCATCAAGCTGCGTGAAGCTGCTATGCGCGGTGATGTTCCAGGCCTGACTAAGGCTAGCTGGTAAGGTCGTTGACTAGGAGAGTGCAACTATGAGTATGCAGGACCCGTTAGCAGATATGCTAACTCGCATCCGTAATGCCCAGATGGCAGAACATGCTTCTGTCGCTATGCCTGCTTCAAAAATTAAGGCTGCTGTTGCCGAAGTTCTGAAGGGTGAAGGCTACATCACTGACTACAAGGTAGACAGTGAAGTTAAAGCTCAGATGACTATCGAGCTGAAGTACTTTGAAGGCAAGCCTGTTATTGAAGAGATCAAGCGCGTAAGTCGTCCTGGTCTTCGTAACTACTCTGCTGCTGCTGACCTGCCTAAGGTTAACGGTGGTCTGGGTGTTGCAATTGTCTCCACCAACAAGGGCGTGATGACTGATCGCGCCGCCCGTTCTCAGGGTGTTGGTGGTGAAGTAATCTGCACTGTATTCTAAGGGAGGATCGGAATGTCTCGTATTGCGAAGACCCCGGTTGAACTTCCTTCCGGTGTAGAAATTAAGCTGTCTTCTGACCACATTGCTGTTAAAGGCAGTAAGGGTCAGCTGCAGATGGATATCCATCAGGCTGTTGAGATCAAGCGGGAAGAAAACGTCCTGACTTTCGAAGCTCGTGATGGAAGTAAGACATCTCGTGCCATGTCTGGTACGACTCGTGCTCTGGTCAGCAACATGGTTACCGGCGTCCACGCTGGCTTTGAAAAGAAGCTTCAGCTGGTTGGTGTTGGTTATCGTGCACAGCTCAAGGGGAAGGTTCTGAACCTGTCCCTGGGCTTCTCCAATCCGGTTGAGTACGCTCTTCCAGAAGGTGTGACTGCTGAAACCCCAAGTCAGACTGAAGTTCTGATTAAGGGAATCGATAAGCAGCTTGTTGGTCAGGTCGCTGCCGAAATCCGCGACTTCCGTCGTCCGGAGCCTTACAAGGGTAAGGGTGTCCGTTACGCTGATGAAATGGTTCGCCGCAAGGAAGCCAAGAAGAAGTAACGGTTAGGTATATAAGGGTAAGATTATGAGCGAAAAGAAAGTAGCCCGTTTGCGCCGTGCCAAGCGCTCTCGGATGAAAATGCGTGAACTTCGCGTTGCCCGCCTGACCGTGCACCGCACTCCGCGTCACATCTATGCACAGGTGATTGACGCAGAGGGCGGCAAGGTTCTGGCAGCAGCTTCTACTGTAGAGAAGGATCTGCGCGACGAAGCCACAGGTAACGTTGATGCGGCCACAAAGGTTGGAGCTCTGGTAGCAGAGCGCGCCAAGGCGGCAGGTATCGCCAAGGTTGCCTTTGACCGCTCCGGATTTAAGTATCACGGTCGTGTGAAGGCTCTCGCCGATGCAGCCCGTGAAAACGGACTGGAATTCTAAGGGGTCGTCATGGCTAAAGAAGATCGCAAAGATAAGGCTAACGATGAAGGCCTTATCGAAAAGCTGGTACAAGTAAACCGTGTTGCCAAGGTAGTTAAAGGTGGTCGTATTTTCGGCTTTACCGCTCTGACTGTCGTTGGTGATGGAAAAGGAAAAGTAGGCTTCGGTCGTGGCAAGGCGCGTGAAGTGCCAGTCGCCATCCAGAAGGCTATGGAATCTGCTCGTCGCAACATGATCCAGGTTGATCTGAATGGTACAACTATTCAGTACCCAGTGAAGGCTGCTCACGGCGCTTCCAAAGTTTACATGCAGCCTGCTTCTGAAGGTACCGGCGTTATCGCTGGCGGCGCAATGCGTGCCGTACTGGAAGTAGCTGGTGTTCAGAACGTACTGGCCAAGTGCTACGGTTCTACCAACCCAGTTAACGTTGTTCGCGCTACTTTCAACGGTCTGAAGGGCGTTCGCGCTCCTGAAGAAGTTGCAGCTAAGCGCGGCAAGACTGTCGAAGAGATCCTGTGAGGTTCACATGGCAGATAAGAAGATCAAAGTAACACTCGTAAAGAGTGCTAACGGTCGACTGAAAAGCCACAGGGCCTGCGTTCAGGGTCTCGGCCTCCGTCGAATCGGTCACACTGTTGAAGTGGAAGATACCCCTTCCGTTCGCGGTATGGTGAACAAGGTTAACTACCTCGTTCGCGTCGAAGGAGAGTAATATGAAACTGAATACTCTGTCTCCGGCCGAAGGTAGCCACAAAAGTGGTAAGCGCGTCGGTCGTGGTATCGGTAGCGGTATCGGTAAGACTGGTGGCCGCGGCCACAAAGGTCAGAAGTCCCGTTCTGGTGGTGGTGTTAAGCCAGGTTTTGAAGGCGGTCAGCAGCCACTGCAGCGTCGTCTTCCAAAATATGGTTTCACGTCTCGTCTGGCTCGTGTAACTGCAGAAATTCGTCTGGCCGAACTGGCTCAGGTTGAAGCTGAAGTTATCGATCTGGAAGCTCTGCGTGCAGCAGACCTGATCAACAACAGCATCAAGCGTGCGAAAGTTGTTCTGTCTGGTGAGCTAAGCAAAGCTGTCACCATCAAGGGATTGGCGGTCACTAAAGGTGCCCGTGCCGCTATCGAAGCTGCTGGTGGTAAGATCGAGGACTAAATGGCTAAGACATTACCTGTGGGAAATCAGAACGGACTGAGCGAGCTCTGGTCTCGCGTACGGTTTGTCTTTCTAGCCATCCTGGTGTACCGGGTCGGGGCGCATATCCCTGTTCCCGGTATCAACCCGGATAGATTGGCACAGCTGTTCAGTCAGAACGAAGGAACCATTTTAGGTCTCTTCAACATGTTCTCCGGTGGTGCACTGGAGCGTATGTCTGTACTTGCTTTGGGAATTATGCCCTACATCTCTGCATCTATAATTATGCAGCTGATGACAGTGGTAAGCCCCCAGCTCGAGCAGCTGAAGAAAGAAGGCGAAAGTGGTCGGCGCAAGATCAGCCAATACACTCGCTATGGCACAGTGATTCTGGCCCTGATTCAGGGAACTGGTATGACTGTCGGTCTGGCAAATCAGGGTGTGGCGTTCAGCGTTGACTTCAGTTTTTACTTCGTGGCTGTCGCAACATTTGTGACTGGTGCCGTGTTCATGATGTGGCTCGGCGAACAAGTTACGGAGCGAGGTATCGGTAATGGTATTTCGGTTCTGATTTTCGCAGGTATTGTCGCAGGTTTGCCAGGCGCAATTGTTCAGTCTTTCGAGTCCGCTCGTCAGGGTGACGTGAATATCCTTGCTTTGCTGGTGGTAGCCGTACTGGCTGTCGTTGTCATCGCTGGTGTAGTATTTGTGGAACGCGGTCAACGTCGTATCACGGTTAACTACGCTAAGCGTCAGCAGGGTCGTAAGGTGTTCGCGGCTCAAAGCAGTCATCTGCCGCTTAAGGTGAATATGGCCGGGGTTATCCCAGCAATCTTCGCCTCCAGTATTCTTCTGTTCCCAGCCTCCATTGCACAATGGTTTGGTCAGGGTGAAGGGCTGGGTTGGCTGCAGGATATTGCTTTGGCTCTTGGGCCAGGCCAACCGTTGAACATTATATTGTTCACATTTGGTATTGTATTTTTCTGCTTCTTCTACACTGCTCTGGTCTTCAATCCGAAGGACGTAGCAGATAACCTGAAGAAGTCAGGAGCTTTTATTCCTGGTATCCGTCCAGGTGAGCACACGGCACGTTACATTGATAGCGTACTGACAAAGCTCACTATGGTTGGCGCTGTTTACATGACTGCAGTTTGCCTTCTGCCCCAGTTTCTGGTGGTATGGGCTAACGTACCGTTCTACTTGGGTGGTACATCACTGCTGATTGTTGTAGTGGTTGTCATGGATACCATGGCGCAGATTCAGTCTCATCTGATGTCTAATCAGTATGAGTCCCTGATGAAAAAAGCTAATCTTAAGGGTTATGGTTCCGGCGGCTTGATCCGTTGATTCCATGCTGTTGAAAACATAGCTCTGCCGATAGTGGAGAGAATCATGAAAGTTCGTGCTTCTGTAAAGAAGATCTGCCGCGATTGCAAGATCATCAAGCGTAAGGGTGCTGTTCGCGTAATCTGCAGCAAAGAACCCCGACATAAGCAACGTCAGGGCTAATCGCTCAGGTTTGACCCCGTTTCGATTGACCGCCTGGCTTGAGCCATAAGGCTCAGGTATTCAGGCGGTTGCTTTGTGGTGGAATAGCATGTACTATGCGCCACCTTTCGATTTGGGTTTAGACCTTCGCGTTGCAATTAGGCGAAACTCACGGAGACGATTGAATGGCCCGTATTGCTGGCGTCAATATTCCGGATAACAAACATACTGTTATCTCTCTGACTTACATTTTTGGTGTTGGTCAGCACACAGCTCAGAAAATTTGTGCAGCAACTGGCGTAAGCCCTTCTGCCAAGATCTCTGATCTGAATGATGATGATATCGAGAAGCTGCGTACCGCGGTTGGTGAATTCACCACCGAAGGTGACCTGCGTCGCGAAATCAGCATGAACATTAAGCGTCTGATGGATCTTGGCTGCTACCGCGGTCTTCGTCATCGTCGCAATCTTCCGGTTCGTGGACAGCGCACTAAAACTAATGCGCGTACCCGTAAGGGCCCACGTAAGCCGATTCGTAAGTAAACAACTGGTTCTTCCAGTCGTCTAAATACAGGAACAATTCTGATATGGCAAAGCCAGGTATTCGTTCACGTAAAAAGGTGAAGAAGACAGTTGTGGACGGTGTTGCACACATCCACGCTTCCTTCAATAACACCATCGTGACAATTACCGACCGCCAGGGCAATACGCTTTCCTGGGCCACCGCTGGTGGTTCCGGTTTCCGTGGTTCTCGTAAAAGTACTCCATTTGCTGCCCAGGTAGCTGCGGAGCGCGCGGGAAATGCAGCCGCTGAGTACGGTCTGAAGAATCTTGACGTTTGTGTAAAAGGCCCCGGCCCCGGCCGTGAGTCTGCTGTTCGCGCACTGAACGCCTGCGGATACAAGATCACTAACATCACAGATGTTACCCCGATCCCGCATAATGGCTGTCGTCCGCCTAAAAAGCGTCGCGTGTAAACAGGAGATAGGGTCAAATGGCAAGATATATAGGTCCCAAGTGTAAGCTGTCTCGTCGTGAAGGCACCGACCTCTTTCTGAAGAGTGGTGTTCGTCCACACGAGTCCAAGTGTCGCGCTGAGGTTATCCCAGGACAACATGGTCAACGTCGCGGACGTTTGTCAGACTATGGTGTCCAGTTGCGTGAAAAGCAGAAAGTACGTCGTTTGTACGGTGTACTGGAAAAGCAATTCCGTAATTACTACACAGAAGCTGACCGTCTGAAAGGTGCAACTGGCGTAAACCTGTTGCAACTGTTGGAAGGTCGTCTGGATAATGTAGTATATCGTATGGGTTTTGGTTCCACTCGTGCAGAAGCACGTCAGCTGGTTAGCCACAAAGCCATCATTGTTAATGGTAAGACAGTCAACATCCCGTCCTACCAGGTTAAGCCTGGTGATGTTGTCGCTGTCCGCGAGAAGGCTCAGAACCAAATGCGTATTAACGCAGCTCTGGAACTGGCCGCCCAACGCGGTTTCTCCGTGTGGGTAGAGGTTGATGCCAAGAAGAAAGAAGGTACTTTCAAGGCTCAACCTGAGCGGAGTGATCTGTCAGCCGACATCAACGAAAATCTGATCGTCGAGCTGTACTCCAAGTAAGGGATAGATAACTAGGTGGGGTGTTCATCCATGCAGAACTCGGCTACAGAATTTTTGACTCCGCGTCACATCGACGTTGAGGAACACAGCGCAACACGTGCCAAGATTACTCTCGAGCCTCTCGAGCGTGGTTTCGGTCACACGTTGGGTAATGCACTGCGGCGTATTCTGCTGTCCTCAATGCCAGGATGTGCTGTTGTCGAAGCCGAGATCGACGGGGTGCAGCATGAGTACAGCACAGTAGAAGGTGTGCAGGAAGATGTCATCGACATTCTTCTGAACCTGAAAGGTCTTGCGCTTCGCATGAGTGGTCGTGATGAAGCGACTCTGACCCTGGCCCATAAAGGGGCTGGTGTTGTTACTGCTGGTGATATCCAGCTGGATCATGATGTTGAGATCCTGAATCCTGATCACGTGATTGCTCACGTGAGCGAGAAAGGTGATCTCAACATGAAGCTTCTGGTACGTCGTGGTCGTGGTTATGAAACTGCCGATCAACGTCGTACTGACGAAGAAGAGAGCCGTTCTATCGGTCGCCTCCAGCTTGATGCCACCTACAGCCCTGTGCACAGAGTCTCCTATGTTGTTGAGCGTGCACGTGTAGAACAGCGTACTGACCTCGATAAACTGGTCTTGGATCTGGAAACCAATGGTACCCTTGATCCTGATGAAGCCATCCGTCGCGCTGCAACTATCTTGCAGCAGCAACTGGCTGTTTTCGTTGACCTGGAGGGAGATGCAGAGCCCGAACCGGAGCAGAAGGAAGACGAAGTCGATCCTATCTTGCTGCGTCCTGTAGATGATCTGGAGCTGACTGTTCGTAGCGCCAACTGCCTGAAGGCAGAGAACATCTACTATATCGGTGATCTGATTCAGCGCACAGAGGTTGAGCTGCTGAAAACCCCGAACCTGGGCAAAAAGTCCCTTACCGAGATCAAAGACGTTCTCGCTTCCCGTGGTCTGAGTCTTGGTATGCGCCTCGACAACTGGCCGCCGGCTAGCCTGAAGTCCGACGACAAGGTTTCAGCTTAAACCACCAGTCTTATCTGGTAAGGATGAAGAATCATGCGTCATCGTAAGAGTGGACGTAAGCTTAACCGGAACAGTTCACATCGCCAGGCGATGTTTAAGAACATGACTGCTTCCTTGGTTGAGCACGAAGTGATTAAGACGACTCTGCCTAAAGCGAAGGAACTTCGCCGTGTGGCTGAGCCTCTGATTACTCTGGCTAAGGAAGATTCCGTAGCCAACCGCCGTCTGGCATTTGACCGTCTGCGTAACAAGTCTACCGTTGGTAAATTGTTCACAGATCTGGGTCCTCGTTACAAAGAGCGCCCAGGCGGTTACATCCGTATCCTGAAGTGTGGCTATCGTCAAGGCGATGCTGCTCCTATGGCATACGTAGAACTGGTTGATCGTCCCGTTGCAGTAGAAGCTGCTGACGAAGAATAAGATCACCAGATCTCAGAAGAACCGGGCTTTGCCCGGTTTTTTTATGCCTGTAAGAAACCTTTTTCATATAACGTTGTTGTTATCCCGGCCTAGCAATTTTTACTGTGATTCCGAATCTATACTGGTACGGATATTTCCATGGGAGCTCGGGTTTGGAAAAAAAATCAGCTGTTTACTCCTCTGCTGGCAAGAAAGTTCCAGTTTCAAGGTATGATTTAGCCTGGGTTATGGCTCTTGCCGGTACAGGTCTCGGTGCAGGCGTTCTTTACCTCCCTTTTGCTGTCGGTACGGGGGGAATTTTACCCATTCTAGTGCTCACGATTTTTTGTGTGCCTCTTGTCTTGTTTAGCCACCGCAATCTTTCCCGTGTATGTTTGAGTCCGGAAATGCCTGGGGCAGATATGCACAGTGTTATTCGTCACACATTTCCAAAGCGTTACTCAGCGCTTTTCATTCTGGTTTGTTTCTTGTCCGTTTTTCCTACATTGTTGATTTACGCAATAGGAATTACAAATATCACCACCAGTTTTATTGGTCATCAACTACAACAGGTTGTTCCTGACAGTAAATACATCTCTGCCATTCTAATTATTCTTCTGGTGACTGTTTTAGCAGGAGGGGAGAAATGGTTATTAAGGGTTGCCAGTGCCATGGTTACCCCACTGACTTTAATTATGTTGTGCATGGCTGTTTATCTCGTACCTTACTGGCAATTGAATTTTTTATTTTATAAGCCAGAGAGTAATGAGTTCTGGAAAGTAATCCTTCTTGGTCTCCCGGTTATGACATTCTCCTTCTATCACGCTCCTATGTGTGCAGTTATGGCACGTGGTTACCGAGAGCACAAAGGGGCTTCAAAAGAACACTATCAGTCGGTTGATATGGTCCACCTTATCAGTACAGTGCTGTTATTTATTGTCATCCTGTTTTTTGTTGTGTCTTCGCTGCTTTGTCTAACGCCTCAGCAGTTAATGGAATCTCAACACGGCAACCTGCCAATTCTATCAGTGCTGGCGAACAGCTCAGGAAACCCCTGGTTTTCACTTATTGCGCCAATTATTGCGTTTCTTTCCATTGCTACATCATTCTTTGGTTTCTTTCTTGGCACAGTTGAATTGATTAACGGCATTCTGTCTCACACTGTAAACCACATAACTGGGCGTAACACGGCTACACCTGCATCTGTACATCGCATCAGCGTTGCTCTGGCTTCAGTTAGTTGTTGGATGGCAGCGATCAGCAACTGGGATATTCTTGAAGTAATCGCAGGATTGGTGGCTCCAATGATGGCACTTGTCGTGTTTTTTATTCCCCTCTTTGCGATTTATAAATTTCCGTCGCTTAGTAGAATGAAAAGCAAGCCCCAGGATGTTTATGTTCTTGTTGGTGGGGCAGTAGTTGTGACCGGATTTATTATTTCTCTTATTGCTGGATAGGGCTTCCTGCAGAGCGTGGCGGCTGTGTTATGATTTGGCCGCTTCAAAAAAACAGAATCAAGAGCAGGGCACCGATGACTATCCAATCTTTTCACCCACCCAAGCGCACATTGATGGGGCCAGGGCCTTCTGACGTTTACCCTCGTGTCACGGAAGCGCTTTCACGCCCAACTATAGGTCACCTCGATCCTGAATTTGTACGAATGATGGATGAGGTCAAAGAGCTACTGCAATACGCCTTCCGTACTGAGAATGCGCTGACCTTACCTGTTTCCGCTCCCGGCTCTGCGGGAATGGAAACCTGCTTCGCCAACCTCGTTGAGCCAGGTGACAAAGTTATTGTCTGCATCAATGGCGTGTTTGGTATGCGGATGAAAGAGAATGTTGAGCGTTGCGGCGGTGAGGCCGTTATCGTTCAGGGTGAGTGGGGTCGTGCTGTTGACCCGGCAGCTGTGGAAGAAACCCTGAAGGCAAATCCAGATGCCGTGATTTTGTCTTTTGTTCATGCAGAAACTTCAACAGGTGCCCGCAGCGATGCAGAGAAGCTTTGCGCACTTGCCCGTGAACACAACTGCCTGACGATTGTTGATGCTGTTACTTCTCTTGGCGGCAGTCAACTGGAAGTGGATGCCTGGGGTATCGATGCTATCTATTCCGGTACGCAGAAGTGTCTCTCCTGTGTGCCTGGTCTTTCTCCTGTAAGCTTTAGCCAGAGAGCCGTGGATAAAATTCAGAATCGTAAAACCAAGGTTCAAAGCTGGTTCCTTGATCTGAACCTGGTTATGGGTTATTGGGGTAAAGGTGCCAAGCGTGCTTACCACCATACAGCTCCTGTCAATGATCTCTACGCCTTGCATGAGTCTCTGGTCATTCTCCAGGAAGAAGGTATTGAAAATGCCTGGGTACGCCATCAGCAGCACCATAATGCGCTGGTTGCAGGTCTCGAAGCTATGGGAATGTCGATGGTTGTTCCTGCAGATGAACGTCTTGCACAGTTGAATCTGGTGACTATTCCAGAAGGCGCTGATGACGCAGCCGTTCGTTCTCAACTGTTAAACGATTACAACCTTGAAATTGGTGCTGGTCTTGGTGACTTTGCCGGTAAAGTTTGGCGTATTGGCTTGATGGGTTGTGCCGCTACAAAGACAAATGTTCTGTTCTGTCTGGGAGCGTTGCAGGCTGTTCTGGGTAAGTCTGGAGCAACTGAAGCGGCGATGGCCGTTTACAATAGTTAAAAACCTTTTTATTGACCAATAAAACCGCAGTTGAACTTCTCGCTGCGGTTTTTTGTTTTCGCCCACTTTGGCATACCGATACCTGATTACCACCTGATCTCAGCCACGATTCGCAGACCAAGCTAACGACACTGGCTTTATATGCAGGAGAGGGTGACGTCATGCCTAAGAACAAAGTCCCGATGCCAGAAAGGTTGCTTAAACTGGCTGACTTACAGTGGGAATCAGGCAATTTTAAGGGTCTGTGACTTATGTCTTAAAGCCGAAGAGCCGAATACAATACCCTTGATTTTGCCATTACTTAATTCCCGTGATTACGACGGCTCCAGCTATGAGATTATATCAGGCATTGAGGTAGGGCCTGTTATGAGACCGGCTCCTTGCAGTTAAGCATTCAGGCATAAGCTTTTATTGACCTGACAGTTACACTGGATGGTCACTGTCAGGTTTATGGGAGTTGTTGACGAAAATTGGAATAGTCCGAAACAGTTTTTTGTTGACTGTTAGAAATCCCGGATGAAATAGTTCAATGCCTTTAACCCCTCAGAGAATATGGGGCTATTGGATAAAACACCGTTCTGGCAGTTATCGGAACAGAAGCCGCATAGTGTGATATGCGGCTTCTATGCTACAGATATCAATTAAGCAGCGTCGGTATCAGCCACTGTAAACATGTCTGCATATTCATCTTCAAAGAAAAACTTCTCTTCTCCGAAAGCAGGTTCCAGCTGATCCAGCCAGGTAGCTTTTTCATTGTACTTGGCGAAGAATGGACGGTAGCACCACTCTGGGTTGCGACCCTGCAGGAAGCGTAGAACAAATACTTTCTCGTTGTTTATTTCAGCAACACCAGTGATTTCAATCTTACCTGGGCCAGCACTCATGGAAGGTCCACGAACCGTACGACCAAGACCGGACATACGATTAATCGCTTCACGGTAGATTTCGTAAGCTTCGGCCAGAGGAATTTCGAAGTAGTGTTTGGCACCAGTGTCACGGGCTACGAAGAAGTAGTAAGGAACAATGCCCAGAGACAGCTGAGTCTGCCAGTTCTTCACCCAAACATCAGGATCGTTGTTGATGTGACGGGTTAAAGGAGCCTGTGCACGGATCATGGTGCCGGTAGCACGGATGCGTTTGATAGCTTCTTTGCAGACGTCAGTCTTCAGCTCCTGATAATGGTCGAAATGTGCCATAAATGCCAGCTGCTTGCCGGAAGCCGTGATTTTGCTGAACAATGCCAGCAGCTCAGCAGCATCGTCGTCAGAAACAAACCGGTATGGCCAGAAGGTCAGGGTCTTGGAACCGATACGGATGTTCTTGATGTGATCGAACTCAGGCTCCAGCAGAGGCAGCAGGTATTCTTTCAGCAGACGAGTCTTCATAACCAGTGGGTCACCACCGGTGAACAGCAGGTCAGTGATTTCTGGGTGTTGCTTCAGGTATTTGTGCATCGTGGTCGCTTCAGTAGCAGCCATCTTCAGCTCATCCTCACCAATGAACTGGCTCCAGCGGAAGCAGAACGTGCAGTAACTGTGGCAAGTCTGACCCTGGCTTGGGAAGTACAGTGCTGTTTCACGGTATTTGTGCTGCATACCGGTTACAACTTTTCCATCAACCATTGGGCGGTTCATGGTCAGCTGGCCAGCAGGGTGTGGATTCATAGAGTACTGAATCTTTCGGGCTGCTTCTTTAATCTCTTCAACAGATGCGCCATTGCGGTGTAACTCAGCCATAAGTTCAAACTGCTCAGGCTTGAGCATGCCTTTCAGCGGGAACATCAGACGGAATACGGGATCGTTCGGTACACAGCTCCAATCGATCAGTTCGTTAACCACATACTCGTTTACACGGAAAGGAAGAACGCTGGCAACAACACGGACTTCAAACTGCATCTCTTCTGGCAAAGCCATGAACTGTTCAATGCTGTTGAGGTTGCGCTCGGTGTAGACCTTATAAGGGCGACGTTCTTCGCTGGAAGCGATCAAATGAACTGCATCGTTGCTGTTAGGCATCGAAGTTCCTCGTATAAATAGGAATAGGCTGAACCCCGTGGATCAACGTCTGTTGTCTGAGGTATTAAGGCTGGGTGTATAGATTTTTGTGATATTTTACGAATACTTGTATCTGCTCACAATCCGGTACTGCCGTATGAGTGGTGGGTGGGTTTACGTGTTGTTATATCGCCTCATACATGTTTGGTTTTTCTTTTCGTTTCGACCTGAATGGTTCCATGACCTGGCTTTAGGGGCTGGTGGGCTTCCCTTAAAAAGTTCAGAACAGTATTTGATGTCATAACAGTGAATACACGGTGAACAATAATTGCGTCCAGAGAATTATGGGCAAAATCTCCGAAACCTGATGGAAACAGTTCATTGTTCAGGAGTAAGCCGGATGTGTCGCGTAAATCGTGTATAGCTCGATCAAATATTGACAACAGCTGCGTAGTTTCCGGCTCGTTACAGATCAGCGTGTTGCCCTTCCCGAGAAGCTGCAAGCAGATCTCCCCCAACCCGGCTCCAACATCCAGAATTGTTTGATTTTTGAGTGAAAAAAGCTCCTGATAAAAAGGGTGTTGTAAGTCCTTGTCTTTGATAGCGACGGTAAACCCCATTTTTCCCAATGTTGCATGAGCATGGTTTTCTCGGGCTTTTGAATAGAGCTGATCTATCAGTTTTGGTGCTTTGGCTTTATCAATATGGCTCTTCAGGGATAACTACTGGCGGAAAAGCCATCCTGCATTTCATAGGCAAAGTGAGTAGCAAGAGTTTGCACTATAAGGTTTATGACTGGAGCATGCTGCTTAAGAGCTGCAATTGCCTGAGGCTCTTCTGCAGATACACAGCAACTGTCGTTCTCTATTTTAGGTAGATTTTCAAACGCGGTAGTTACCTGAGCCTTTAATGTTTGAGTATCAAAGCTCGCGAGAGGGTGGCTGGTTGAAGGGGGAAACTGATGATCTTCAGGGAAGTAGGAAGGCTGGCTGTTTTCTCTCTCTGCCTCAGAAGTAGCTCCAGGCTCGGAATAATGACTCCCACCAGCTGCAGTAGCTAGCAGCACTGTAGAAATAAGTTTGGGTTTTCATTGTTGATTCTTGCAGGGGGCATCCATTTCTCCCTGCAAGAATAGACGGGATCATGCCAGCATGGGTTTCAGGAACTGGCCAGTATGGGAAACCTCCATTTCAGCTACCTCTTCAGGGGTTCCCGTAGCAATAATCTGGCCTCCACCGTTACCACCTTCTGGCCCTAAATCCACAACCCAGTCTGCGGTTTTGATCACATCCAGATTGTGTTCGATCACCAGTACAGTGTTGCCATGATCACGCAGGCGATGAAGGACTTTGAGCAGCAGCTGAATATCTTCAAAGTGAAGGCCAGTGGTTGGCTCATCAAGAATGTAGAAAGTTTTGCCGGTATCCCGCTTGGAAAGCTCTTTGGCGAGTTTTACCCGCTGGGCTTCGCCGCCAGACAGGGTTGTCGCGTTCTGGCCGAGATGAATATAAGACAAACCAACATCCATCAGGGTTTCCAGTTTGCGTCTCAAAGCAGGAATGGCATCGAAGAAGGGCAGGGCTTCTTCAACGGTCATTTCCAGCACTTCATCAATGCCCTTGCCTTTGTATTTCACTTCCAGAGTTTCACGGTTATAGCGCTTGCCTTTGCAGACATCACAGGGCACATAAATATCCGGGAGGAAGTGCATTTCAACTTTGATAACACCATCACCCTGACAGGCTTCGCAGCGTCCACCCTTCACGTTAAAACTGAATCGGCCGGGTTTGTAACCGCGGGAGCGGGCTTCTTGAGTGCCGGCAAACAACTCACGAATTGGCGTGAAAATACCGGTGTAGGTTGCCGGGTTGGAACGTGGAGTCCGGCCAATCGGGCTTTGGTCAATATCGATACATTTATCAATATGCTCAAGGCCGTCGAGGTTTTTCCAGGGCGCTGATTTCAGTGTGGTGGCACCATTGAGTTTCTCTCCCAGAATCGGGTAAAGAGTACCGTTCACCAATGTAGATTTACCAGAACCAGATACACCTGTAACACAGGTCAGCAGACCAAGAGGTACTTTTAGCGTGACATTTTTGAGGTTATTGCCGGTACAGCCAGATAGTGTGAGCTGGCGCTTTTTATCTACAGGGATACGTTGTTCTGGAATGTCTATCCGACGTGCGCCAGACAGATATTGGCCGGTAATGGAATTTTCATTGGTCATGACTTCTTCAGGTGTTCCGCTGGCAATAACCTGCCCACCGTGAACACCCGCGCCGGGGCCAATATCCAGAACATAATCTGCAGTGCGAATCGCATCCTCATCATGTTCTACAACAATGACTGTGTTTCCCAAATCACGCAGACGTATCAGGGTTTGTAAAAGTCGATCATTATCTCTTTGGTGCAACCCGATAGAAGGTTCGTCGAGAATATACATAACACCCACAAGGCCAGCACCAATCTGGCTGGCCAAACGAATACGCTGGGCTTCACCGCCTGAGAGCGTATCGGCACTGCGGTCGAGAGTGAGGTAGTTCAAGCCAACATTGTTCAGGAAAGTCAGGCGATCTTGAATTTCTTTAAGAATTTTGGAGGCGATTTCTCCTTTCTGCCCGGAAAGGTTCAGCGCACTAAAGTGTTTAAGAGCGTTTTCTACGGGCAGGCAAGTGATTTCCGGAAGAGTGGTTTCTTCTATAAAAACATTGCGCGCTTCTTCTCTCAAACGTGTGCCCTTACATTTTGGGCAGGATTGCGTGGCAACGTATTTGCTCAAGTCTTCCCGTACAGACTGGGATTCGGTGTCTTTATAACGGCGCTCAAAGTTCGGGATGATGCCTTCAAAACGATGGCGTTTTTTGTAGATATCTCCCCGGTCATTGATGTAGCTGAAATCGATCAGCTCATCACCGGAGCCATGTAGAATAATCTGCTGATGCTCACCCGACAGTTCTTCAAACGGTGTGTCGATAGAAAATTCACAGTGCTGGGCCAGCGACTTGAGCATATGGAAGTAGTAAACACTGCGGCGATCCCAACCCCGGATCGCCCCTTCTGCCAAGGTGAGTTCTGGGTTATGGATAATTCGGTCTGGGTCAAAGAATTGTTTTACTCCCAAACCATCACAACTAGGGCAGGCACCAGCGGGGTTGTTAAAAGAGAACAACCGTGGTTCAAGTTCATTGATGCTGTAACCACATTCCGGGCAGGCAAAACGAGCAGAGAAAACAATATCTTCCGCTTCGCCATCCATAAAGCTAACGACAGCCAGGCCATCTGCTAATCCAAGAGCGGTTTCAAAAGATTCGGCCAAGCGAAGTTGCAAGTTATCACGAACCTTAATGCGGTCCACAATCACTTCAATGGTGTGTTTCTTGTTTTTTTCCAGAGCGGGAACGCTGTCGAGATCCGTCACAATGCCGTTAATGCGGGCACGGATAAACCCTTGGCTTTTCAGTTCACTGAATACATGAACATGTTCACCTTTTCGTGCGCGAACCACTGGGGCCAGCACCATCAGTTTCGAACCTTCTGGCAGCGCGAGAACCTGGTCAACCATCTGGCTGACAGTCTGAGCTTCCAGGGTGTGGCTGTGTTTAGGGCAACATGGTGTACCGACACGGGCAAACAAAAGGCGCAGGTAGTCGTAAATTTCGGTAATGGTTCCCACTGTGGAGCGAGGGTTATGGCTGGTGGACTTCTGCTCTATCGATATTGCAGGAGAGAGCCCTTCAATATGGTCAACATCTGGCTTTTCCATCATTGAGAGGAACTGTCTGGCGTAGGCCGAGAGGGATTCTACATAACGGCGCTGACCTTCAGCGTATAAAGTGTCGAAGGCCAAAGATGACTTACCGGAACCGGACAAACCAGTGATAACAATCAGTTTGTCGCGAGGCAGGTCAATATCTATATTCTTGAGATTATGAGTGCGCGCGCCACGTACGGTGATGGAATCCACAAAATAACTCCCACTGAGAACCGGACGATTATAAAGCAGGCGCGCCTGCGAAGCATTCGGTAAGTATTTATCTAACGTAATTTCTCTTGGTCTTCTTCAATTTCTAACAGTCGTTTTGGGTGCATGCCGTTCACCATGCCCATAAACGGGCCAAAAATGCTGTAACCCAACATGCGGCGAATGTTCTCGCTGCAATCTCGGACTCGTTTTTTGGGAACCGATAAAGAGAAGTTTTCCTGCTGGCGGCACCAGGGTTCACAATACTGGGCTGTTATTGCAAGCCGCGCATTCGGTGATTTGTTCTCTCCGCCACCATGCCAAAGTGTTCCCAGAAAAAAGACGACTGACCCGGCTGGCATAACAACGGGTATCTGTTGTTCTTTTTCCTTTGCTGTTGGGGCTTTATTTCCCCACTTATGACTACCGGGAATCACTATGGTGGCGCCATTCTCTTCAGTAAAATCATCAATGGCCCAGATGGTGGCGGCTCCCAGCGGTTGGCGTGGCCGAGGTACCAGATAGAAACCATCATCAGCATGAAGAGCCTGCGGGCTTTCACCGGACAGGATATTGATGGCCTGCAATTGCGATAGAAGGTAATTGGGGAGAAACAGTCGATCAAGCAGTTCCAGAATAATGGGGTGCTCAACCAGCGGATCGCAGCAATGGGTTTTATTCAGTACGGAATAAAGCCTTTGGGTTTTTAATCCTTCAAATGGGTTGCGTCCGCAGTGATCGCTGAATAACTCCAACAATTCTGAACGTATATGGCTGACCGTGCCTTCGGGCAGTACGTTTTTAAGAATGATATAGCCGTTTTGATCCAGCTCTTCGAGGAGAAAGCGAATAAGTTGTGGATCGATCTTGTCATGTTTACCAGCAGTAGACTGATACTTGCTGGCCCACTCTTTTGAGGTGTAGTCGGTGATATTAGAGATAAAGCTCATATTATTATTTCTTTTGTTTGGGCAACGTATTAGGGAGTGTTCACGATTAAATATCGCACAGAGTCGCATATTTAATTGTGAACACACCCCAACAATAGGCTAAGTTACCTATAACGGTTGTTTGAACTACACTGCCAAAACCTCCTACCTTTGGAGAGGTTGTTGTGCAATATCAAGCCTTCAAACAATTTATACATTCCATTTCGACGTTAACTGCACAGCAGAAGAATATTCTGCGTGATGCTCTGTCTGGCAGTGAAAGCTACAAGCTCTGGGGGCTGCGCGAAGGCCGCTGGTGTCGTTCATGTTCTCGCACCTGTAACGCGTTCACAGGCACGCCGTTAGCCAGATTACGACATCCTGATTCGCTCACGAGTCGGCTGCCGCCAAGCTTGGCTTTCCATTGAAAGAACCTGTGACGTCATCAGGGCAGCATGTTCTTGATGGTATTTTTCATATCCAGCATGTGAACGCCTATCACAGTCACCTCAAACGTTGGATCAATGGTCTTTTCAAAGGCGTGGCAATGAAATATTTATCGCGCTATCTGGGCTGGAAACGATTTGTAAAGACACATATCTTCTCAGAAGAAAGTTTAGATCAGGAGGCATTTAACCCACAGTTAATGTGAACAGAGCCGTCAGGTTGATGTGGCATTGAATCTGGGGTAATTCAGATTATGTATTTCAAGACCTGTCATGAATGCGGGCTTGAGCAACAGGTTAATCCTGTTGCTGGCCGGTATCGTGCGCTCTGTTCTCAATGTGATGGAGTACTTATCAGTTATCGACCGGGTTTCTCTGAACGAGGGCTTGGCTTTGCTCTGGCAGGTTTGGTGATGTTGTTTCTTTCTGCAGTGTTTCCTTTCCTTTCTTTGGAAATTGCAGGTCGTAGCCAGAATATGACCTTGTTTTCCGGATTAGAAACTGTCTGGGGGCAGGGTTATGAGTTTCTGGCTCTGGTTATCGGGCTGATGGTTCTGGTTCTGCCCGCAGTACTTCTGCTGCTTATTGTTTACTTTCTGCTGTTGTTCCGCTGGATGTACAAAGCTCCTTCCCACAGTGCCTGGGTTGGTCATGTACTGGAATGGTTTACTAATTGGAATATGGCAGATGTGTTTCTTATCGGTGTGCTGGTTTCACTGGTAAAACTTTCTTCTATGGCCAGTGTTTACCCGGGATTGTCGTTTATTGCTTACAGTTGTTTCTGTATCTGCCTGGTAGGTGCGTTATCCACTCTTGACCATCATCAACTGGAAGAGTGGCAGGATCAGGAGTCTGAAGGTTATAGTGAAGAATACAGTAACCCCAAAGCCATGCTTCAACGCTGCTGGGCTCTGTTATTCACGGCTGTTATCTGTTTTATACCTGCCAATATTCTCCCTGTCACCATTACCACAAGTGTTGGGCAGACTTATCCCGGAACGATTCTGGATGGGGTGATTGTACTCTGGGGAATGGGTTCTTACCCGGTCGCCAGCGTTATTTTTATTGCCAGCATTTTTGTTCCAGTTGCCAAGATTCTCGCCCTGACTTATCTGTTTTCCAGTGTGCAGTTCGGGATGGAAGGACGACAGCGAGAGCGAACCACTATCTATCGTTTAACCGAGTTTTTCGGGCGCTGGTCGATGATTGATGTTTTTGTGGTTGCCATGCTGGTGTCTCTTGTTCAGTTCAACAATATTGTTGCGTTTTACGCGGGTCCTGCTGTGTACGCATTTCTTGCTGTTGTTGTGCTCACCATGCTGGCGGCCGAGTGTTTTGATCCTCGTCTCATCTGGGCTGACAGTCAAAGGAAAACAGCTTGAAACAAAGTGAAGGTGACACCACCTCTGATTCTGGGAATGCTATTGCAGAAGCACGGATTGAGACCGGGCGCAGAGTTTCTGTTCTGTGGATTCTTCCACTGGTCGCACTGTTGATTGGTGGCTGGATGCTGTGGAGTTACTACTCCAGTCTTGGCCCGCAGGTGACTATAAGTTTTGAAACCGCCGATGGTATTGAGGCTGGCAAGACTCAGGTGAAATACCGCAGTGTTGTTGTTGGCCAGGTAACCGCAGTCCAGCTCAATAAAGAGCTGAATGGTGTGAAAGCTACTGTGCAAATGACCGCGGAAAGCAAAGACCTGATGCGTGACGACAGCCGGTTCTGGATTGTACGTCCCAGGGTGTCTGCAGGTGGTGTTTCAGGGTTGAGCACATTGTTGTCCGGAACTTATATAGAAATGAGCCCGGGGAAAGAAAAGCTGACTAAAGGTGTGTTTATTGGTGATGAAACCCCTCCGGTTTCTGATCTTAATGCCGAAGGCTTACGAGTTACTCTTTACAGTCAGGAAGCCGGTTCACTGGGAGTTGGCGACCCCGTTCTTTACAGTGGTTTTCGGGTTGGTCAGTTAGAAGATATAAGCTTCGATTTGAAAATCAGGAAAATCCGCTATCAGTTGTTTATTCATGCTCCATACAGTGACTTGGTTACAGATCAGACGCGCTTTTGGAACACCAGTGGCTTTGATTTGAAGGCTGGGGCCAGTGGTATTCAGCTAAGAACTGGAAGCCTTGAATCCCTTATTAGTGGTGGTATCGCTTTCACTACACCTGAAGGTACTCCTTCTGGCAAGGCTGTTCAGAATAATCATCTGTATCGACTGTACGCAGACTTCTCCAGCATTAATGAGCGTGAGTATGCTGGCGGGTATGATTTTGTCCTGCTCTTTGATGAACCGGTTAGAGGTTTGCTGCCAGGTGCTGCTGTTGACTATCGGGGCATTCAGATTGGTGTTGTTGAACGTATTGCTTATGACTTGATGGATGATGTAATTGGTGATGATAGTTGGGCAATTCCTGTTGTTATTACTATCCAACCTGAACGCTTTAACAGCAGTCGGAAGAAACCGTCTGGAAAAGAACTGGTAGCAGATATGCAGCTTGCAGTTGAAAAGGGATTACGTGCTTCTTTGAAGTCCGGCAACCTGCTGACAGGAAGCCTGTATGTTGATATGGATTTCCGGGCTGATGCTTCTAAAACTTCTATGAAAATCAAGGAGTATCAGGGCTACCCTGTTATCCCTGCAGAGAAAACAGGGCTTGCTCAGATTGGCGACCAGGTCAGTAATCTTCTGGTTAAGTTGAATTCCTTACCGCTTGAGAAAACCCTGAATGAACTGCAAAACACCCTTGCACGGGCAGAAGAACTTCTTGGGGCCAGTAGTACCAGGCAAGTTCCTGACAATATAAACGACACGATGGATGCAGCCCGCAAAATGCTGGAAGGGTATTCTGCAGATGGCGAAGTTTATGGCGCACTGAGAGATTCCCTGGGCCAGTTGAAAACTCTGATCTGGCAGTTGCAGCCTTTGGTCAAACAGGTAAACCAGCAACCCAACACATTGATTTTTGGCAGGACTCCAGGGCAAGACCCTGAGCCGGTTGGGGAGTAATAAAATGTTTAAGAAATCATGGGCTATCGCTTTATGTATTCTGACTGGCTGTGTTTCCCAGACACAGGCCCCTATCTATCTGTTGCTGGATCAACCTACCATTTCTGTGCAACAGGCGCGGGGGGATTTGGAGAAGGTTGATGTCAAAGTTTCTTCTTATCTTCAGCAACCTCAGCTTGCTATCTCAGCGGGAGACCACCGGATTCAGTTCAGTGACAACTATCTTTGGGCAGAACCTCTCGACACAGCTCTAACTGCCGCACTAAAGCAACAGCTCGAACAGATCCTGCCTGCACGCAAAGAGAAAACCGCCAATGTGAGTGTGTTTGTTCGTCGCCTGAATTTTAGGCCTGATGGGCAGGTTCAGATGACTGGAGAATTTACCGTTGATCTATTGGGGCAGAAGAATCGATATCCCTTTAACTTTGTGAATAGTTCTGGCACTTCAAACTATGCGGATATGGTTGGGAGTGTACCGAGTCTTGTGAAGCTATTAGCTGAGGATATTGCAGAAAAACTGTAGGTGTCTTGCCAGCAAGAAACCAGAGGTTGTTACTTCTTGCTGGCTTATTCACGATGAAAGTCTATTTCTACTATTCCAGTTAAGAAGATATAAACGTAAATGTTTTTCAAGGTAGCCCTGATTGGGTTTGGTTGTTTGTGAATCAAGATACATAGATCAATTGTAAATTATTAAAATGATAAATTAATGATATTGATTCTTGTTTGTTAATTACTATCATCAACAAAAGTTGATGATAGTAATTTGTTTAAAAATCAACTAGTCATATTTTAAAAATAAATTAATAAAAACATGCCTAATTCGATCTTTTTTTATCTTAGAGGGTTAAATTTATTAACTACACGTATACGTAGTTAACACCTCAGGTCGTGTTAGTGACTTGCGTCAATTCAACAATAAAAAAACTAATCAATAATCGTTGAGCAAAATCAAACAAGGCCAATCATTAAGCACCGGATTATCGGAAGTTAACCGATAGCTTTTGATTTTGATTGTGATTTTGATTTTCAACTGAATCCGATATTCCTGACATTCTCAGATGGCTTCTGGGAGGAGAAAGTACCTTGGATGCCAGCCTAACGATAACCAGTGCTACAGCGTTTATGGCCGCTCTCGGTGGAGTCTTGGCGATACTGCTGGTATTGGCGAACAAACGTCTTTATGTCTATGAAGACCCCCGCATAGAAGAAGTTGAAAACATGCTGCCCAAGGCCAACTGTGGTGCTTGCGGTCAGCCTGGCTGCCATGCTTTTGCTGAAGGTTTGGTAACTGGTGATTTTCAACCCTCCCAGTGCACTGCGAACAGTGATGATATGAATCAGCTGATCGCCGACAATCTTGGCGTAGCCATGAGCGCACAGGAAAAACGTTTGCCCCGTCTGGCCTGTGCCGGCGGTAATCACGTGGCCTGGCAGCGTGCACGCTACAAAGGATTGGACAGTTGCCGTGCCGCCGACCTTGTTGCCGGTGGTGGCAAGGGCTGTAGCTGGGGTTGTCTGGGATTGGGAGATTGCTCCCATGTGTGTAATTTTGATGCGATCTCTATGGATGCCAATGGGCTGCCCGTAGTCGACGAAGAAAAGTGCACAGCCTGTGGCGATTGCGTAGACGCCTGCCCACGTTTCCTTTTCTCCATTCATCCTGTCAGCCACAAATTGTGGGTGGCTTGCAAGAATCTGGAGCATGGGGAAAAGGCAGAAGAAGATTGTGATGTGGCCTGTAACGCCTGCACCCGCTGTGTTGCTGATGTAGCAAGTGGTTTGATTGCTATGACTAACAATCTTGCCACGATTGATTACTCACAAAATAACAAAGCAAGCCGTGATGCTATTCAGCGTTGCCCAACAGGTGCAATTGTATGGATGGAAAATGGCAAGGTTGTTAAAGGCGATGCCGCCAGGAAAGTGATCCGTAAAGATCCCTTAAGGGCAGCCTGACTGTTTGCTGACAATTTCGTGAAGTTTGATTGACTGTTTTTATTCTATCCCCCGAAGAAAACAGCCTGGTGATGAAACAGACATTTAATAGTGACGATTTTTGAGTCGTTGTTTAAAGCCTCTCCCCCTTCGATGGTGGTTTAGTAAGTGTTTGTTTGATTTCGTGATTACTCCTTAGATGGCGGTATTTGATACGGCCAGTTAACTTGGGTAGACACCGTGACTAAAGAACCTGACCACAAAACGACTGGTAAAACAGTAAAATACCCCGGAACCCGCATGGCAATGGACGGCAACACTGCCGTTATCATGTGTGAGCGGGAAGCCTCTGATGCTGCTGGCGCATACCCAATTACCCCATCTACCCAGATGGGTGAATACTGGGCGATGGAATCCGCCAAGGGCCACGTAAATGTTGGTGGTCGTCCACTGATTTTTGTAGAGCCTGAATCCGAACACGCCGCTGCTGCTGTAACTGCAGGTATGGCCATGAGTGGTCTGCGTGCCACTAACTTCTCTTCCGCCCAGGGCAT
>NZ_CAMZOG010000060.1 GCF_947331445.1 Parendozoicomonas sp. Alg238-R29
GGAAGCATCCCATTGGCTCAACCCACATTTATTGTGAACAGAGCCGGTTGCAAGAAAGCTTCAGCAGAGAATTGATAGGGATGGTGAGGAAATGGTTGTATCTGTGAATGTGGATACGGCCATACAGGTTATCTCTATTCACTGAGCTGTTAGTCGTGCTAACTATCTATGGTTTTGGTTGAATTTTCAAAACCACACACTCTCTATGTTTTGTGATTCAAAATAAGGGGGAATGCCTTATGTGGTTTGTAAATAAAAGCCGTGAGTGTATGCAGTATGCTTTTGGTAGCACTGGGAATGCCGAACATGGTTCGGGCAGCCGGACTTCTGTGGCTGGGAACAGCAGGAACGGACGTGTAGTTAAAACTTCGGCTGAAGGGGGTGAGGACACTGAAGAGTTTGATATGTACTATCAGATTATCGACCCCTACTCTTCAACGGAAAAAACCTTAAAGGAAGTCACACTTTGTGAGAGAGATGCTGGGAGTGTAACGTCGGCTCCAATTTTTACTGTTTTGGCTTCTGATCCACCTTCCAAAAATATCGATGAGGCTAGTCTTAAAGCTACTAATACCTCAAAGTCCAAAAACGAAAAAAGTTTGGAAGAATTAAAGCAGCTATGTGCTAAAGAATGTAAGACCCCACTTTTGTTGGTTTTAGAGACAAAGCTTAATGGTTTTGCGAAAGCTTGTACTGAACTGCTGTTGTCTGAAAATTTCAAAGGGCGCCATGACGAGATAAAAAAATACCAAAAGAATGTTATGACTGAAATGGTAAGGAGAAATCAGAGTAAAACATCAAGGGCGGGTTCTGGCCGGTCAGTAACGGCTGAGAAAGCGTTGGCGAAATATTCAAAGAAAACCAATTTTGAGGCGGATTCATCTCTGAGGGAGCCACAGGATGATCAAGGTCGGCTTGGTGGCCGTATGGCTCGCAAGAGAAAGGCATCAGGTAGGCGGCCGGATACTGAGAGCGTTGAGAATAAAACCCCGGCAAAGAAAAGTCTGGAATCAACAGGAGATTGATAGCGGATATTTACATAGCAGCAGAAACTCATCGTTAATGCTGCTATGTGGTTTTCATTCAATTCATCGGCGCCTTTGACAGTTACGCCATCAGTGGGCGTGCACGCATTTCAAATATTAATTTCTCGGCCGCACAGCTAAATACAAAGTCAATCTGAGACGTGTTGTTATCACTTTCCTGAACAGTGATATCGCAGGCGTCATCGTTTTCAACGCTTCTGGCCAGTTCAGTTAGGCGATTCAGCATCTCATCCTTGTGATCTCCCGACAGGGTGATTTGGGATACGCAGTCGGATTCCTGGATAACAGTTCCAATATCTATCACATTACAGGCCGTGCAGGTTACATCTTCGTTTTGGTCTGAGATGCTCATAGCTTTTATCCTGAGTATTTAATGAGCGAATTATAGAATACCGCCCAGAATACTGGACTAGGGGTTTTCCGGTTCAAAAGTGCTGCGTTCCAAATGATCGAAATTCTGCCCTTCAATGCGAATAAGGCGGCCGGGTTGGGCGCGAAGGAGAGAGTGAATAGCACCAGCTGGATAGTAGTGCACATCGCCGGGATTCAGCGGATATGTTCTCAGCTTCTGCACCTTTCCCAGGGGTTCTTTATTCACAGGCGCTGTTAACTCCCAATCAGTCATTTCTGTATGGCCGGCAGCCTGACCATAAATTGCCCAGCTTGGGCCGTGGTTGTGGGGTGGGGTTTCTTTTTGGACGCTGTTGATATGGGTGATATGGGTGATATGGGCGCAGATGCAGAAGCCGAATTGGTCATCTGCATAGATTATCTTTCTCCCTTCCCAGTCTGCCGCTCCAAAACAGGCTTTGAGGAACTGTGGGTTGAACAATTGTTGCCCGAGATACTTAACAATTCTTTTACAGGCGGTGTCCTGATCGTACTTTTCGATAGAAACCCGACAAGTGGCAGCGAAGTCCAGAAGATGTGCTGAGTGGGTATGAGCCATTGTTATAACACCTTGAGATGCCCTGAAATAACATAACGAAGATAGAACCTAAACTGTATGTTTTGGCACAAGATGCTGGTAGTACGCATATTCCGTAGTGGAGTTTACATATCAAAGATGTTTTTTTAATCAACATAAGATATTTTCTTTGGATTGCTGTTTAAAGGGGGGCTTTGGTTATGGTGCAGGATATAACTGGTCAGTCTGGGGATGAGCACGCGGTACTTCGGCAGAATGTGCACCTGATGGGCAAACTGCTGGGGAATTCGATCAAGGGGCAGTTGGGCGATGACTTCCTTGAGAAAATAGAACAGATTCGCCATCTTTCTAAAACCGCAAGGGCGGGTGATCAGGAGGCTCAGCAAGAGCTTCTCGACTTTTTGCACAGTCTTTCTGATCACGAACTTCTTCCCGTTACCCGAGCTTTTACCCAGTTTCTCAATCTCGCTAATATCGCCGAGCAGTATCACACCGTCTCTCGCCACCGGGAAAAATTTGGTAATACCCTTGATAGCCTGGATGAATTATTCACCCGACTACTGGAGCAAGGGGTTGATGCTGAAGCGATTCATCAGCATGTAGAAAACATGGAAGTTGAGTTGGTGCTCACGGCGCACCCCACAGAAGTAACCCGTCGTACGGTTATTCAGAAATTTAATGGTATTACCCGGTGCCTGGCACGACTTGATAGAGATGATCTGCTGCCCAGAGAACGCATTGAAACGGAGAACCGGTTACAGCAGTTAGTCAGCCAGATCTGGCATACGAGGGAGATTCGTGATCGTCGGCCAACACCTGAGGATGAATCCCGCTGGGGGTTTGCGACTGTTGAACATTCGCTATGGAAGGCAGTGCCCCGTTTCCTTCGTCAGTTAGATCAGCGCCTGTTGGATAAAACTGGTAAAGGTCTTCCCATCAACGCTATGCCGGTGCGTTTTTCTTCCTGGATGGGAGGCGATCGGGATGGTAACCCAAATGTCACTGCCAAAGTCACGGAGCGGGTTTTACTCAATGGTCGATGGATGGCCGCTGATCTGTTTATCCGGGAACTGAAGGAGCTTGCCCCTGAGCTCTCCATGCCGGAATGCAGCAAAGAGCTGGAGACTCTGACGGAAGGTGCAAGCGAGCCTTATCGTTATGTTTTGCGTGACTTGCGTAACCGGCTGAAGAAAACCAGAGCCTGGTGTGACGGTCAGTTAAAAGGTGAGCAGAGTGATGACTCTGATGTTTTGCATCGTGATGACGAACTGATTATTCCCCTGCAGATTTGTTACGAATCCCTGTGCTCCTGTGGTATGGAGTTGATTGCCAACGGTGCTCTCCGAGATCTTCTCTGGCGTGCTCGCTGTTTTGGCCTGGGATTAGTCCGGCTGGATATTCGCCAGGAAGCCGATCGTCATACTCAGGTACTTTCAGAGCTGACCCAGTATCTTGATCTTCCGGATTATGGCCGAGCGACTGAAAAGCAGCGGCAAGCCTTTCTGCTGAAAGAGCTGGATAACCCTCGTCCGTTAATTTCTCCTCGCTGGCAACCTTCTGACGAATCTCAGGAAGTGCTGGATACCTGTCGGGTGGTAGCTGCACAGGAACCGGAACGTTTGGGGCCTTATATTATTTCCATGGCGAGTACACCGTCTGATGTGCTGGCGGTCATCCTTCTTCTGCGGGAAAGTGGCTGCCCCTTTGATATGCCAGTGGCACCACTGTTTGAAACTCTGGCTGACCTTGATCAGGCCAGTGACAGTATTGAACAGCTGCTGAGTGTTCCCTGGTATCGCAACTATTCTGCTGATCGGCAGATGGTGATGGTCGGTTATTCTGACTCTGCCAAAGATGCCGGGCAAATGTCGGCAGCGTGGGCACAGTACCGTGCCATGGAAGGATTAACAGAGCTGTGTAAACAGAAAGGTGTGAGCCTGACTTTGTTCCATGGTCGTGGCGGCACTGTTGGCCGTGGTGGTGGCCCTGCCCATCAGGCTATTCTTTCCCAGCCCCCTGGGTCTGTTAATGGTCATTTGCGAGTGACTGAACAAGGGGAAATGATCCGCTTCAAATTTGGTTTTCCACGAGTGGCAGTGGAAAGCCTTTCTCTCTATATGAGCGCAACTCTTGAAGCCACTCTGCTCCCTCCTCCTGCCCCTAAAGCCGAGTGGCGTGAGGTGATGGATCAACTGTCTGCCGACTCCCTCAAGGTTTACCGGGGTATGGTGCGGGAAGAACCAGAATTTGTGCCTTATTTCCGTTCTGCGACACCAGAGCTGGAGTTGGGTCTTCTACCTCTTGGAAGTCGCCCAACAAAACGTAAACCCAATGGTGGTGTGGAAAGTTTGCGGGCGATTCCCTGGATATTCGCCTGGAGTCAGAACCGTTTAATGCTTCCTGCCTGGTTGGGAAGTGGTGTGGCATTAAATCAAGCGGTTGATCGTGGACAGGAGCCCATGTTGCAGGAGATGGTGGCAAACTGGCCCTTCTTCCGTGCACGTCTGGCCTTACTGGAAATGGTTTACCTGAAAACTGATGCCGATATTGCTCGGTACTATGATGAGCGACTGGTGCCCGATGAATTGAAACATTTGGGTGAGAAGCTCCGAAGGCTATTGAGTGAAGCAATAGAAGTTATGGTTGAACTGAAAGGTGGAGCTCTTTTGGGAGATCAACCCTGGGTTCGGCAGGCTATCGAGTTGCGCAACCCTTATTCTGATCCATTGCACTATCTGCAGGCTGAGCTGCTGCACAGGGTACGATCGGTTCCTGAAGCAGCTGGCAAGGACAGGGATCAGGCCTTGATGATTACTATTACTGGTATTGCGGCTGGTATGCGGAATACCGGTTAGATCAGGCCACTGACTTGAGTTGACGGGGCGGGGTGTGTATTGTTGCGCGTTTCGCCCCTATCAGAACGTTTCTCTGTTCAGGCGGCAAGGATTATTATTCCAGGAGCATAATACATGCGTGTCATTCTGCTGGGCGCTCCGGGCGCAGGCAAGGGAACTCAGGCAAAGTTTATTACTGAGCAGTACGGCATCCCCCAAATTTCTACTGGAGACATGCTGCGCGCAGCTATCAAAAATGAAACCCCGCTGGGTTTGAAAGTGAAAGCTGTTATGGATGCTGGCCAGCTGGTATCTGATGACATTATTATCGATCTTGTGAAAGAGCGTATTGCCCAGGACGACTGTGCCAAAGGTTTCCTGTTTGATGGTTTCCCACGCACTATTCCCCAGGCTGAAGCACTGGTTGAAGCCGGTGTGGATATTGATCATGTTCTGGAAATTGCGGTTGAAGATGGAGAGATCATCAAGCGCATGAGCGGCCGTCGTGCCCATCTGGCCAGCGGTCGCACTTACCACGTGATCTACAACCCACCCAAGGTTGAAGGTATCGACGACGAGACCGGCGAGCCTCTGGTTCAGCGTGACGACGACAAAGAAGAAACTGTTCGTGAGCGTCTCTCTGTTTACCACAAACAGACCAAACCATTGGTTGGTTTTTACACCGATCTGGCTGAGAAAGAAGGCAAGGTGAAGTATCACGCAGTGGCCGGTGTTGGCTCTGTAGAAGATATTACCAAGGCCGTGCTGGCCGCTCTGAGCGAGTAAGCACAATTTAGCCTTTTGCAAAAACCGCCCAGGGGTTAGCCTTGGGCGGTTTTTGCGTTTTATTAGTTGCTAACGCCCTATAATTTTGTGAATGCCATGGCTCTGATACTTGCCCTTGATACTGCCACTGAAGCCTGCTCTGTAGCCATTAACGATAATGGCGAAGTGCAGGAAATCTATGAAGTGATTCCCCGTCAGCACAGTCAGCGTCTGTTGCCGATGATTGATGAACTGTTAACCAAATGCGGCAAGTGCCGCAGTCAGATTGATGCCATTGCTTTTGGCCGGGGGCCGGGTGCTTTTACTGGTGTGCGTATTGCAACTGGTGTTGCACAGGGGCTGGCCTGGGCTCTTGGTCGCCCGGTTGTTCCGGTGTCCACTTTAGCAGCGTTAGCCCAGCAGGCTTATCGGGAATATCAGGTAGATAAGGTTCTTACCGCGATTGATGCCCGTATGGATGAAGTGTATCTGGGCGCTTTTTTGGTGAAGAATGGTCTGGTAGAACCTGTACTGGATGAATGTGTGTGTGCCCCGGAACTGGCTGTTAATAAATTACCGAAAGGTTGGCAAGGCGAAGCGACAGGTATTGGCTCAGGTTGGATTTACCGCGACCGGTTGGCCATTCCTGTAAAACAGGATATTCAGGAAGCCTACCCACATGCCGCGGATATTGCCGTTCTGGCGGCTCCGATTCTAGCAGCTGGGGAAGCGGTTTCTGCAGAACAGGCTTTGCCGGTTTATTTGCGTGACAATGTGGCACTGAAAAAGAGCGAACGTTAATGGATTCACTACAACTCTTTATTCTGGCGATTATTCAGGGAATTACAGAATTTCTGCCTATTTCCAGTTCCGCACATCTGGTTTTGCCTTCCCAGATTCTGGGGTGGCCTGACCAAGGGCTGACTTTTGATGTGGCTCTGCACCTTGGCACGCTTACGGCAGTGTTGATCTATTTTCGGAATGATCTGCGGGCGATTATTCAGGATTGGTGTCTGAATACTGTAGGTAAGGGGCCAAAAACTGTTCATAGCCGCCAGGGTTGGTTTTTGATCTGGGCCACTATTCCAGCTGTTGTTTTTGGTGGGTTGGTCAGTGTGACCGGTGCCGATGAAACTATGCGTTCTACTGCTGTTATTGCCGCAACCACTTTGATTTTTGGTACGCTGCTGGGAGTGGCAGATCGAAGAAAAAATCTGGTTCAACCATTGGAAAAGCTGACCCTTAAGCAGGCTATGATTATGGGCTTTGCTCAAGCGCTGGCGATTATTCCCGGTACCTCCCGTTCTGGTATTACCATGACTGCAGGTTTAATGATGGGTTTAACCCGTGACGCAGCCGCTCGCTTTTCGTTCCTGATGTCTATCCCCATTATCGTGGCCGCTGGCGCACTGATGATTCTGAAACTACTCAAGTCTGGTGAATCGATTCATTGGGGAGAGTTGACTATGGGGTTTGTTGCATCAGGTGTCAGTGCCTATCTTTGTGTTCACTACTTTCTAGCCTTTATCAATCGCATTGGCATGATGCCTTTTGTGATCTACCGCTTGATTCTGGGCTTTGTGCTTCTTGGCATCGTACTTTTCTAGGTAGCACTGGTTGTGAGCGAAGCAATATTTGATATTTCCATTCTGGCAACACCAGAGTGTGATACTGACCAGTTGGTCGCATTAAAAGAGTTAACTGGCCTTGGCGTGGTTGAGGCAGAATCTCCCAAAGCCATTCGTCATCAACAGCTGGTGCTTTGGTACAGTCCAAAGGGGCTGGCACTGCAGCAAACCGGAAAAGGCGCTCCTGGCCCGGTTATTGTTGATTTTGTGGGAGGTGCTGTTGGCCATCGTCGTAAGTATCGTGGTGGGAAGAGCCAATCCATTGTTAAGGCTGTTGGTGTTGCTGACGCTAGCCGACAGTTGTATGTTCTGGATGCTACGGCGGGTCTTGGGCGTGATGCTTATGTTCTGGCAACTATGGGTTGTCATGTCACTATGATTGAGCGTTCACCGGTTGTGCGAGCGCTTTTGGCCGATGGTTTGGCCCGTGGTCTCGATGATGCAGAAGTCGGTGCAATTGTTGGCCGTATGTCTCTGGTTTCTGGTCATGCGCCAGAAATGATGAGCGCCTTTATCGCCCAGAAAAAACAGTTTGATGTCGTTTATCTTGATCCGATGTTTCCCCATCGAGACAAATCGGCAGCAGTCAAAAAAGAGATGGTGCTGTTTCAGAGTCTGCTGGGGCCGGATATGGATGCTGATGATCTTTTAAACCCGGCATTGAAATTGGCACAACACCGTGTGGTGGTGAAACGGCCCAAGAAAGCGCCAGACCTTGATAACCAAGAACCGGGATATCGCCTCGAAGGTAAATCCGGCAGGTTTGATATTTACCCTTTGAAGCGTTTTTGAACGACGGCCTTTCTTTGTTTTTGTCCTGAACCTGTGAAGGTTTGGGTGATCTGAAGCTGTAAAAATGGACAATGCCAATCAGGCACTGGAAAGCGGTCTTCAACAGACTTATGATCCTGCTTGGCCGATTACATGGAATAAGGCAGAAACACAGTTAGATTTAGACTCTCTTGGTCATTGCTGTTTCCTCTCACATTTCATTTTTCTGAGAATTGTATTCGCATTCTGTAGATTGCAAATTTTCAGGAGTAGTAGCTAAGAAACTTGTTTATTGGGAATGTTTTCTTATAAACAAAATATTCCCATATTGGAGTGGCTATATTGAAACTGTATGATTGCGCACTTTTCTGAATTGTCCTGCTAATGAATCTTCTTCGCACAACTTATCATCCTGATGTGAATAGCACGAACCCATCCCGCCTTCATCGCATTGCTGCCCGTGGGATTATTCTTAACGGTTCAAACATTCTGCTGATGTATACCGAACGCTATCACGACTACAGCCTACCCGGAGGTGGTGTTGATGATGGTGAACATATTATTGAGGGTCTGATTCGAGAAATTGAAGAAGAAACCGGTGCCCGTAATATTCAGGTTCTGGATCCTTATGGCACTTATGAGGAGTATCGTCCCTGGTACAAGCCTGAGCATGATGTGCTTCATATGGTATCCCACTGTTATCTCTGCAGTGCTGATGAAGAGCTGGGGGAAACCAGTCACGAGGACTATGAACAGGCCAATGGCATGGTGCCTGTTTGGATCAGTATTCATGACGCTATCAGCCACAACCGGGAGGTTATGGCTAACAGCGATAAGAAAGGATTATCGATCGAAAGGGAAACCTGGCTGCTTGAGAAAATAGCCAGTGACTTTTGTTCTTGATGAAAGACTAAAGCCCTCTTTCCCATTCGTTGCGTAAGGGAATAGTTCCGGGTTTGTTGATGGCCGCTTTAACCGTGTTGAGAAGTTTCTGTTTATCTTTGCCAAGAGTGCCTTTCAGAACCAGATAGTTTGAGGCATGGTCGCTGCGGAAAATCGTTTTCTCCAATTCTAACGTTTCCAGCATGATTTTCATCTCCCGAAACAACTCTGTTTGTTGGAGGGGCTGGAAGTCGCCTTTGAAGTTTTCCTGAAAACGTTGATCTCCCAATGGGAACGAGACAACCAGCGTGGAAAGATAATCTGGTTGGCCATCATTCATAAGTTTGGCGGAGTTTATGGCGTGCTGCTCAAGGTATTTGCTGCCGCCAAGACCGTTAAGAATCATCACCGAGCTTTTCATTCCGGCAGCGCGGATTTTGTTCAGTGCTGCCAGTGAACTCTGGTAAGTTTCTCCCTTTTCTACCAACTCAAGTACTTTGTCGTCGCCAGATTCACAGCCCACATACATCAGTCTAAGCCCTAACTCTTGCAGTTCACGCAGCTCTTCAACGGTTTTGTTATTAAGATTTCTGGGCAAACAATAAGAAGAAACGCGCTGAACACCTGGCAGGTATTTGTGAATGGCTTCCAAAATGGCTTTTAACCGACGAAATGACAGGGTCATGGCATCGCCATCGGCGAGAAAAACGCGTTTTACCGGCATGGTGCTTTGAGCGACAGTTTGAAGTTCCTGCTCAAGGTCAATCTGGGATTTTGGGCGGAACTTTTTTTGCGATTGGGTATACATATCGCAGAAAGTACATTTGTTCCAAGAGCAGCCATTGGTGACTTGAAGGATCAGCGACTTCCATTCACTGGGTGGACGAAATACAGGCTCTACATAGTTGAGGTTATACATGGCGATAGCGGCTTTGACTTGGATTTATATGGATCGCATTGAGTAACAGCATCAGAAAAGCGTCACTGTTTACAATGACGCATTATAGGGAAGCAGGGGCGTGCGTTGTAGGAAACTGTTACCTTGGTTTGTATGTCACTTAATCAAGTAACTGATCCACAAGGATCAGGAATCCATCTACATCTTGTTCCGTAGTGTCATGGGAGGTAATCAGGCGAACCAGATTTTTCTGTTCATCACACACGTAGAAAGGATAAGCTTTCTGCAGTGGCGCAATAATGTGTTGTGGCAGAGTCACAAACATCTGGTTGCTCTCCACTGGGAAGGCTGCCTCTACCTGGTCCCTGTTTTCCAGCCCTTGCCAGAGTCTTTGGGTCATCCGGTTGGCATGGGCGGCAGCAACCATTCCCAGATCATCGGTAAACAAAGCTTGAAACTGTGCGGACACAAAACGCATTTTTGAAGCCAGTTGAAGGCCCAGTTTCTGCTGGCGGCCAAAATGTTCTCCTAACTGGTGATTGATAAACACCATAGCTTCACCAAACATCAACCCGGCTTTCGAGCCCCCCAGACAAAGAATGTCTGCATACTGAGCCAGTTCTGCCAGAGAGCAGTTCAAGGTTGCAGCAGCGTTATACAGGCGGCAGCCGTCCATATGAATCAGAAGACCCAGCTCATTACAGATGCTGCGAATAGCGGCCAACTCATCCAGAGTGTAAACAGTGCCGAATTCTGTGGGCTGACTGATGCTGAGTACTTTGGGTTCTGTGGAATGAATCCCCCAGAAAGCTTCTTTGTTATAAAGCTCTCTCATTGTTTCTGGTGCTATTTTGCCGTTCTCACAAGGGGCGGTCAGAAGTTTTGTACCACAGATGTGTGCAGGGGCTCCGGTTTCATGGGTGACGATATGTGCTGTATCCGGAGCGATAACGCTCTGAAAATCTTTTAGCATCACTTTAAGAGCCAGAGTGTTGGCCGCTGTTCCGGTACCGACAAAGTAAACCGGTGCTGTTGTGTTCAAGGCTTCCTGTACCAGTGAAACGGCACTCTTGGTAATTGGGTCATTGCCGTAGGCAGGAACATGCCCAACATTAGCCTCTGACAGAGCTGAAAGGACGGCGGGAAGAGCGGTGGCGTAATTGTCGCTGGCAAACGAAATCATAAATTAGATGTAGTTCTGTCCGGGGGATTTGATAGCAGATTCTGCCATCCTGTTTGTTTAATGAGCTGTCTCAGATCATCGCGTGATACATGGAAATACAAAGCCCGGGTATAAACCGGGCTTTGTGTTCGAACTCAAGGTTTAGAACAATCAGGGGGCTTCTGTTTCTTTTTCCTTCTCGATTTCTGCCTTCTCGACTTCTACCTTCTGGATCGTCACTTCAGGTTCATCAGCTTCCGGGCCGCTGCTCCAGGTTACCTGACGGATACTGTGGCGAATTTCGCTGGGTAGTAAGCGGCGGGAGTCTTCGGCCATAACGGCGATCCGATCATCAAAGATCAGGTGGCCATTCTCATTTTCTTCCAACAATGCAGCGGCTTTCAGTTCACCAATAAAGTAGCGGAACAGGGTTTTGTCAAAGAACTCTGGCGCATTCAATCCGTGTAGCATAGACAGGCGCTGTGACATCTCCTGGCTTTGTTTCTCAAGTTCTTGAGAGTTCACATTGCCTGAGCCATTGCGTAAGAGCAGGCTGATCACTACAAAGTAACGTTCCAGAGGCTGTTGAATAGCCCGAGACAGAATAGTCAGGGTAATAAATTCAGAGCTGCTGGAATCCGGGCGAATAAAGGTTTCTCCCTCACGGTTCAGTAAGCCAGCTTCAACCAGTGCTTCCAGCCACTGATCAACGACTTCTGTCAGCTGTTTACTTTCCCAGCGGAGGAACAGTTCTGCCTTAAGGTATGGGTAGAAGTTCTGGCATTTTGCCAGAATCTCACTCCGCTCCAGCTGGTAAGTATTGGAGAACAGGCGGCAGATCAGAGACGGAATCGCAACAAGGTGGAGAATATTATTGCGATAGTAAGTCATCAGAACAGTGTTGCGCTCATCCAGACAGATAATGTCGCCAAGGCTGTCGGAGCGGCGCTCGATCATATTCAGCGCTTCTACCTGCTTGATCATGGCCTGACCGTCCAGATCTGGACGGGTGATGTAATCGCTGTAAGGCACCCGTGCCATCAGGATGTTCAGGGCATTCAGCAGCAGCACAAGTTCTTCTTCACCCAGAGCCATGCGGGGCGTGTTGAGCAGTGCAGTACCTACCATGTTCACAGCATTAATCGCTGCAGCATTGTTGATGCTACTGGCAACGGCTGTGCCCAGAGTATTGGTCGCATCTCGCAGCCATGCTGGGCGGTATTCTTCGTCATACTCCTGCTTCTGCCAGTCCGGCTGAACCTGATCCAGAAACTCACCCAGTTTAATGGGTTCACCAAAGTTTACGAAAGCGTTACCAAAGTTTTCTTTGAGTGCCGCTACGGTACGGAAAATATCCAGTGGAGATTCTTTCTTCTTCTGGGCACCACGGAGTTCACCCATATAGGTGCTGGCTTCAAGCACCTTTTCATAACCCACGTAAACCGGTACCAGTGCAATAGGTTTGCTGTGGCTGCGCAGATAGCTGCGCAACATAATAGCCAGCATGCCGGTTTTGGGTCTCAGGGTGCGACCAGTACGGGAGCGCCCGCCCTCAACAAAGAATTCTGTTGGGAAACCACGAGTGAACAGAGTATGCAGATACTCATGGAACACAGAGGAGTACAGTTGGTTACCCTTGAAGCTGCGGCGGATAAAGAAAGCACCGCTGCTACGGAGAATCGAACCGACTATGGGCATGTTCAGGTTAATGCCCGCTGCAATGTGGGGAACCTGGAGGCCGCGATGATAAAGCACATAGGACAACAACAGGTAGTCTATGTGGCTGCGGTGACAAGGCAGGTAAACAATCTCATGGTTTTTGGCCAGTTCACGAATGGGCTCAATATGGTTAACCTCTACGCCGCTGTAGATTTTATTCCAGAACCAAGTGAGCAATATATCCATAAAACGCACGACCGGGTGCGAATAATCGGAAACAATCTCATTGGCGTATTTGCGGGCTCGCAAATACGCCTTTTCCTGAGAAATCCCATGCTCCTCCACTTCTTTTTCAATGGAACGGCGGATCACATCGGAATCAACCAGGCCATCAACCAGAGTTCTGCGGTGAGACAAATCAGGACCATTGACGGTCGTATGCAGTTGGCGGAAATGAACGCGTAGAATTCGGTTGATCTTGCGCAGGGTGCGCTCTTCATCCTGACCTTCTTCCACTATTTCACGAAGAGACATAGGGGCATTGAAGTGCACCAGGGTCTGGCGACCGTGGAACAGTACTGCCAGGAATTTCTTGAAACGACTGCCAACGTTGTAGTTCCAGGCAAATAACAGCTTGAATGCAGACTGTTCTTTATCTGGTTGACGCCCCCAGAAAACACTGACTGGTACTATCTGCACATCAGAACCATCGTTTTTACTGACAGCCTGTGCAAGGCGCATCAGACGTGGAGCGTTATACATCTTCTCCCGGCGGAGAATCACGCCTTCTGGCTTAGTCAGAAAAAAGTAAGCATGAGGTTCATCAATGTCCTGACCAGTCAGAGGCGCATAAGGGCGAGGCAGGCCTGCTTTTACACACTCTCTGTCGAGCACCAGAAGATCGGAAAGGGAGCGGTTATGCAGAACGTAGATAATCGACTTTTTGCCGTCTATCTCGTTGTCCGGCAACTGAGGAAGAGTGCCCTGCACAGATGTTTTCACCCAGAGAAACATCAGGCGACGTAATAAGTTAAAAAGGTATCGACTGATACTGACAGTTGTGTCCATGCTTATCTTTCAGCTTTACAGTATTGCTTTATATTGGGGGGCATTCTATCACTCCTCCAGCACAGAATGTTGATTCCGTGTCAGGAGCTGTTGATGTTTTATACCTGAGCTCAACATTATCGAGGGCTTTGGTTATACCCAAAGGGGCACTATTCAATCAGGATGGCCAGTCAATCAGGATGGCCAGTCAACCAGGTTTTCTGTGCCATCACTGCTGATTTCCAGCCACTCATCCATGTTTCCGGCATTCTCCTGCCAAAAAGAAGCATTGCAGCGAATGCGTGCATTGAGTTTGGTGTGGGCTTCCCGACCACATTCTGCGTCACAGGACCAGGGAGTATTGATTGAATCAAACCAAACGCTGGTCCATGCCTTACCCGAGGCATTCTCCACGATATTAACTGGAATCACCTGCTTCTCGTGTACCACTTCCAAACTATGACTGCGGCCATGGGAGACTGGTTCCGAGCAGCTGTCAAAATGATCGTCGAGCCACTGCAGAATGGATTCAACAGATTGTTTCATCAGGTAAATTTCAATGTCCGTCTGAATGTCCATAGTCAGCCTCACAGCCCGCTGGATTGATAGGTGATGGTATACAGGCGCATGTCGAGCTGACAGTTCAGCTTTTCCAATTGTTCCAGTTTTTCACGCTGGGCGGGTTTAATGTGCCAGAAGTGTGGAGTCATCGCCAGAAGGTCCATGATGGTTTGCTTTCCCTTGACATACAGCTCATCTGAAACTGTATCTTTTTTCGTCAGTTCAAAGCTTTCAGGCAGCTTTTCCAGAAGTTTGTCTTCTGGGTACGAGCGAACATCTTCGTAAATTGCTTGGCGCAATTCCAGAAGGTGGTCTGGCCCGGGGCCGAGAATAAGGATTTGTCCACCGGGCTTCAGCAAGCGGGCAAACTCTTGCCAATCCACGCGGGAAAAAACACTGACAATCAAGTCGGTGCTGTTATCCAGCAGTGGGATATCTGCCACGCTGGCCACCAGCCATTGGGTTTTTGTGCTGTTTGTGGAACGATGGCAGCACCGTTGTACAGCCACCTTGGAAATATCAAAACCAACAATCGACGCATTTGGCAAAACATTGGCCAAGCGTGCAGTGTAGTAACCTTCACCACAACCAGCGTCGACGACTACAGGGTTGGTTTTACCTGCAGTAGAATTCTTAACTGCCTGTTCCAGGACTGAGGCTGGTGCCTGGTAGAGGTTGGTATCCAGAAACCGGGTGCGTGCCTGCACCATGTCGGCACTGTCACCAGGGTTGGCACTACGCTTTTTATGGGAAGGCAGAAGATTCAGGTATCCCTGTCGCGCACGATCAAAACTGTGCCCGCTGGTGCATGATGCACCGCTATCTGTAGAGATCAGTTGTTGCCGGCATACCGGACAGCGAAGGGAGGATGGCATTATGTCTTTTACAGCTGGCTACAAAGATGCGTAGTGTACAGCTCCGTGGTTTTTGCTCAAGTTTATGGGAACATTATCATCTGATTTGCGGCTGATGTTACGGTACTTTTAAGCGTACCCTGTAACTGTTGAGTGAGAGTTGACTGTTCAACCGCTTGAAGAGCAAAAATATAGCCGCAGGCTGACTTGCTTTCGAAGTACTCTTTCAGTGTTGAGCAGCCGAGATCTTCAAGGGTGTTGACACTGCTGTCATCACAAATCACATACTTACCATTATTCGATCTGACAGTGACATAGTGACCGCCAGCAAAGAGGGTATGAACGACCACACTTCGGGTGCGGTATTTCTGTTGAACCGGGGTATTATCAGTGATTTCAACGCTCTTTTTGTCTGTAGGCAGGCTGGCACGGTAGCAGGGGATGACTACCTCATCCTCAAGATGTTCCAGAAGGCTTTTCCCCTCTGCGTCCAACCTTTCGGATCTATTCTCTACTGGGTTGTAGTCATACAATTTTGGCATAACAACTATTGATCTTGGGGGCTTTTCTCCGGCAAATGCCAGTACCAGTTCTTTGTGGTCTTCAGTGCCCTGCAGAAGTTTATTGGTCTCTTCTGTGCTATCGGGGGCTTTGTCTGGGGTATCGATCAGGTTGGCTGTGACCAGATACTGAGGCTCCCACTCGCAGCGTGAATCACTATCCATAGGCTCTTTAGCCAGAAACAGATCGGTACAGTCTTGAAGAGTGACGTTCTCTTTGTCTGGTATTTCCATACATAAAAGGGCAGAGCGGTCGTTGGAGGCCTTGCCGTAGCGCTGTGCCAGAACAGTTCCTTCCCTTTGGAGACTGAACTTACTCAGAACAATTAACGAACTGCTGTCCTCTGAGTTAAGATCTAGCACGTCATTAATAACGTTCAGAAACTCCTGAGCATCCTGTTGTGAAAAACAGCCATGATCGTTTCCAATAACATCCAGGGCAGAGGTTCGTCCTGTAGCTTTGGCAAACTCTTTATAGCTCTTTATGAATGTCTCCATGTGATTGTTAACTGTGGTGAAATTCCAGTCTTCAGCTGTTAATGCATCACATAAGCTTCTTATATCAGACCTGAGAGTATAAAAAGGGGTGCTTATTTCCAATTGGGACTTACTCGGAGGGCAGTTGTTTTTCAGTTCCTGAAGCAGGGCATCGGGAATGGAGCATGTGTAGGCTCTCTCGGAGATGCCATGGTGTTTAATGAAGTCTGCAACCATTTGCATAGCTGCATTCATAAAACAGCTATTACCCTGGTTCATTAGACCGGGGCCAGCACTAGAAACATCTGATCCATCAAACAGAATTGAGAACGAAGTTTCAGCGAAATCTATTGCTGTGCCAGCCATAGAGCTAACCTTTCCTCTGGGGTCAAACCACGAAAAAGGGGGTTCAAGCTGCGTTACTCGGGGCATTGAAGGCTCTTGACAATCAAAGCATTGTTCACAATCCAAGGTGTCATCATCAGAATCTCCTTCGTGATCTGCTGCTACAAAGTACGCTGTTGGGGGAACTGTAGTAGAAGTAGTAGAAGGAGCTGCCGTTGGGGGCCGGCTGAAATTAATGTGAGATTCTGCGTAGAGCTTGTGCGCTTTTGCGGGAGGCGGCGTATAAGGCTCCGCGCTGATACTACGCACCCTTCCCAAGATTGGGTGTGTGACAGGTGCAGGCACTTCCCAGGAAAGCCTGTCGCTTTTACTACTGTTCGTGGAAGAACGTTTTTGTCCTGCCTGAGGAGGGGGAGACGATGGTAGTGAATCTGGAACTTGTTGCATAACCTTCATGACCTCCGAATCAACGCTCATGGTGTGAGGTTGATTTAGAGGCTTGTGTGAGAATTGCGTTCCCAAGTCGTTAGTCGATCAAACAGTCTGGTACAGAGTGGTTTATCGATTCACCAACAGATTTTGAAGAATTTGCTCGTAAATATCCGAAAGGATATTCAGGTCTTCAGCTTTTACCCGTTCATTAATTTTATGGATGGTGTCATTACAGGGGCCAAGTTCCAGAACCTGAGCTCCTGTCGGGGCAATAAAGCGACCATCCGATGTGCCTCCTGCGGTAGACAGTTCAGTGTCGTATCCACAAACAGATTTGATAGCCGCCACAGTTGCGCTGACCAGCTCACCCTTTGCTGTAAGGAAAGGTTGGCCGCTCAGGTTCCAGTTAATGTCGTATTTCAGGTTGTAGCGATCCAGTAGAGCTTCAAACTGGGTTCGTAGACCTGAATCGGTTTGTTCAGTGGAAAAGCGGAAGTTGCAGACAATGCTTACATCCCCCGGAATTACATTTGTGGCGCCAGTCCCGGCCTGAATGTTGGATATCTGGAAACTGGTGGGTGGAAAGAATTCGTTACCTTTATCCCACTCGGTTGTTGCCAGCTCAGCAATAGCTGGTGCAGATGTGTGTACCGGGTTTTCTGCCAGATGAGGGTAGGCTACATGCCCCTGAATACCTTTGATAGACAGTTGTGCTCCCAGCGAACCCCGTCGGCCATTCTTGATCACATCGCCAACTTTCTCTGTGCTGGAAGGTTCTCCCACCAGACACCAGTCAATTTTTTCACTGCGGTTTTCCAAGGCTTCGATAACTTTCACTGTGCCGCAGGTTGCCGGACCTTCTTCATCACTGGTAATCAACAGTGCGATAGAGCCTTGGTGATCTGGATACTCTTTCACAAAATGCTCTATGGCAATGATGATAGAGGCAATACTGCCTTTCATATCAGCAGCCCCCCGGCCACAAAGGTAACCTTCGTGAATACGTGGTTCAAAAGGGGGGAACTGCCACTGCTCTTCTGGGCCAGAGGGAACGACATCCGTATGACCTGCGAACACAAATAACGGGCCACTATCGCCTTTTCTCAACCACAGATTATCAACGGTGCCGTGATGGTCACTGTACTGCATAGATTCCGCTTTAAAGCCAAGGGGAGCGAGGCGATCAATCAGCAGTTGTTGGCATCCAGCATCTTCAGGAGTGACAGAGGGGCGGGAAATCAGTTCACAGGCCAGCTGCAAAGTGGGTGACAGGTCAGACATCGAGACATTCTTCTGGTTTGTTTGGCACAAATAATAACAGATTAGAGTGCGCAAGTTTGCTTATGAAGTGTTTTCTATTCCATACTGAGGGAATGGCTGTCGTTGTACTTTTGTTTAAATAACAATCAATGCGAAGGGATTTACCAAGAATGAACAGCTCTCAGTTACTGTTGGTGCACTTTCCTGAGGAGTTTTCCGCACTGCCTTGCATACACGCTCGCGTTTACGTTGGGGTAATGGAAAAGGAAGAGGAAGGCATGTACCAGATTGGCTGGGCCATGTATTTCTATGAAGACGAAGAACATACACAGGCCAGCGAACAGGAACCTCAGTATGTTGTGAAGGATCTTTCACTGGCACCAGATGACTTAAATGCCACTCTGGATGCGTTTCAGGAGTTGCCTTCTATTTATGGTGATGATGACCAGTCCTGTAATTACAAGCTGATTATTACTCACTGATTTTAAACCGGTTCATATTGCAGGGCGCTGTTATTCAGCGCCCTGCATGTTTATTTATTCCATATCATGCATCTGCAGATCGAGTGCGGTTGTGGAGATATGAACCTCAATGGCGCAGAACAGCAGCGAAGCCAGCAACAGCAACAAGCAGGCGCCGAAAATCAGTAAGGCCGCATACTCCATCCCCAGATACAGCAAAAACATATCCATTACACAAAAGATAAAGCTACCAATCCCTAACCCCTGCATATATTTAATCAGCATCATCCTGCGCCTCAGGTTAACAATCTGATCCGGCAGGTGCAGTTGGTCAGGGTTTGTCTGAAACTCTTTGTGAAGACTGCGAATCAGGGTAGCCAGCGCAAGAAACTTGTTGGTATACGACAGGAAAAGCAAAGATATAGCGGGGAAAAATAGCGCTGGGGTTGTCAGGGTGAGCAGCATGTAGTCTCCATGCGTGTGGATGAAACAGCAAAGCTGGGTTTGTTCTATTCTACGTTAACCACCCTTTATAGATGGTTTTTACTGATTTCCCCATCAGTAAAAACACAGATACTCGATGTTATTCATGGTGGTGAGACTGGATCATTTCATCGTCCACAGCCTCCGCATAATGCATTCTGCGACGGTCAAAGTGCTCTCCGGGAATATCTGGCAGCTGTGTGACTGGCCAGAGATAGGCCGTTGTACTTCCAAGTAATGCCCCGGTAGCCAGACCTGCAAATCCCCCAGTCAGGCCAGCGAGAACAATGCCTGTCATGCATCCAGCACCAGCTCCTGCGATGCCGGCAACCGATAACTTACTGATTTCCATGGTTTCTCCCTTATCCCTTGGATATTGAGTACCCAGTTTCTGTACGCTTTGACGGAACAAGTGGATCAGCTCTTGGTGATCCCGGGATCTGGTGATATAAACAGGGCATTGATGAAAATAATAATGTTAAAAGCTCTTGTAATCAGGGGTTTCATAGCTGTAAAGGAGGGATATGATGTTTGAAGGGATCATGAAAGGCTTGGCAAAGGTTCTTGTATCGGTGCACGGTCCGAGTTCGGCCTGGTTGGGAATGGATCGGGATATGCGCAAGCTGATGTCTCTTTTTCAGCGCATTCCGGCTCCTGATCAACAATCACCCCAGAAGCTGCGCCGTTCTTACCGTTTAAGTACATCTCTCTGGAGTCTTCCGGTTCACCCGTCTGTCACTGTTCGAGATGAGGTTGTTAATGAAGATATAACTCTTCGCTGGTACGAGTCTGCGAGAGAGAATGACCAGTGCCTGGTTTATTTTCATGGCGGCGGAATGATGATAGGTGACCTGCAAACCCATGATCGCTTCTGTCGATGGGTTGCTAACCGGCGTGGAATGACAGTTGTTGCCGTTGACTATCGCCTTGCTCCGGAACATCCATTCCCCGCTGGTGCTGAAGATGCAATCAAAGCCTGGAACTATATAGCCAACAGCTGGAGTAATGCTGGAAAGGAATTAAAGAACCTTGGCATTGGCGGTGACAGTGCCGGTGGTTATCTGGCGACTATGGTTTGCCAGCAGTTTGCTCGTTCCGGCCTCTCCGTTAAGCCGGATATTATGCCAGCCTGGCAGTGGCTGATTTATCCGGTAACTGACTGCACGGATCGTTCCAGCGAAGCCTGGGGAACATACAGTCATGATCTGGTGTTGACCAGTCAGTTGATGAACCGTTTTCACGACAATTACGTGCCAAATGTGGAGCAGCAAAGTTTACCTGAAGCGTCTCCTGGATTAGCGTCCGACGAGGTATTTACCCAATTACCACCGGCGATTGTTATTACCGCTGAGTACGACCCACTGCGGGATCAGGGATTGGCCTATGCCCGTAAACTCAGGTCGGCCGGTGTAGCGGTTGTTTCGCACCATGAACCCAAGTTGCCTCATGGTTATATCAGCTTTGGTGGATACTCTGATGGAGCACTGCGGGGCATAGAAAAGGCGATTAGCCTGATTGATGTTATCTGTCTTCAGGCACGTAGGACTATGCCAGGACAGGTCGATAAAGTCGTTCCTGAATAACGCCTGTGAAAGCCTTGTTTCGGATTGATCAGGAGCAGGGTTCCTCCATTCCCTGCAACAGGGCCATTTTCATTGCCGCAGGTGCCGCAAAGGATGATCCTCTCAGAACTTTCCAGAATGTTTTTGGATATTTCTCTTTTGGGGTGTTGCTGTAGCCGGTCAGGCGACTCAGGGGAATATCAATGCAGTGATCGTCATCCAGATCATAGCCAAGAGGCTCACCGGCTTCATTGTCGACACGCACCAGTTGGTAGGCCGCTCGTGCATAGGTATCGACAAAAACATTGTTGGCGACAAAGTGTTCCAGTTCCTGTTCGGACGCACCTACCGTGATAACACCCTGGGCGAATGAAAATGTATTGATCATCCGTCGCCCGCCATTACCCGCAATGGTGTAAACCGCCACGCCTTTGAGGGTGAGTAATTCCAGCTCTTGAATGATTTTCCAGGTATCAAGCCAGATCTGTGATTCCTTGCCCATGGATTTAACCGTTTCAATATATTGCCGGGCTTTGTTTTTCTGGAGAGGCTGCTCAAAAGAGCTGATTAGTGTGGAGGACTCCCAGGAGAGCACCAGTGCATCTATGGGTTGAACAGACATTCGGGTACTAATCTTTCGCAGATTTTCCAGAATATCTGCCATTGGAGCTTGGTTGTTGCGAATCGGGTAGCTAATGAAATTAATATTTCGGTGGGCTGCCAGCATTTTTACAAGATCACCGTGATAAAACGGTTCTGCCTGTTCATCTTCATCGATGTCTGTCAGTCCATAAAGGGCTAGGTGGTGATCCCGCTGAACTTCTGAGCTAAAACCTTCCGCTGGTGGAAAGAAGCGATCCAGAATAGCTACTCGGTATTGCTGCTCTGTATAGGGAGCCGGTTCAGTGAAGATTCCTTGTCCCGCATAACTGTGGATCGAGAAGAAAACAAAAAAGCTAAAACAAAGATGAGAGTATCGATAATTCATTAACACCTGCGGGCATCCTTGCACATCAGAGGAGTGAGAGAGCGATTACTGGCAGTTATCGAGGACTTGCTTAATCAGTAACGCCTTCTTTTTAGAATAGCTATCGATGGCGGAGCTGCCGGGGGGAATATGAAAAAGATCAAACCAGAAGTTGAGGATTTCACTCAGCTCTTTAGGGCGAAGTGTGAGGTCGCTGTCGTTTTCAATGCAGGAACCTCCCAGAACAATATGAATCCAGGGCCGGTAAAGCTCATGACGGATAAATACATAATGTGATCCGGCCCAATAGCTGTATTGATCAATATGTTGCAGGTCTGCCGGAATCAGGTTGAGGGGAACTTTGAGTACCATAAGGTCGCCCCTGATCGGTATGGAAGGCTGACATCCAAAAACAGTACTGGCACCACATCCGCTGGCATTAATGACAAAGGTTCGGGTATCCGGTTGAAAGTGTTCAGTCAGCTCGGTGTAGCTTTCCAGAGGGCAGGACAGTTGGGTAATAGTCATGTTTTTCTGCAGTACTTCCTCCATCGAATAAAGTAATACTGATGAGGTATCCACCTGTATAAAACTGTCGAAACATGTCATATCCGGGAAATGAAAAACTTCGCAGGTTTGTTTCTCAGATTTGTTGTAGTTGCTTCCCAGACATTGGGTATAGCCAAGTTCAGCAACATTCATCTCCGGATACAGTGGCGTATGAAAAAGTCGGTTGAGGTCTTCAACCTTAGGCTTCTTTATAGAATGAGAACTGTCTGGGTCAGGGAAAACCAGAGCACGAACGTCTTTAACCGTTCGATTAAGTGTTGGGCTCTTACTCATCTGTTCCCAGATTTCCTGTGTACGAAGCACGATCTTCGGCCAATGTTTGTGGTCTTTTAAATGCCCGATATGAAGTGGCAAAACAAAACCACCTGCAATCTGGCTGGGGAAATTATCAGCAAGTGAAGGTTCTGAGGTTTCCGGCAAAACTGTTGAGCATCCTCTGGGAAGGGAGGATGCCAAAACACGGATGGTGATATCCTGCCCTTCCCTGTTATCCAGGTCTTTACGCAAAGCCAGAGCAGTGAATATGCCGATATAACCGGCTCCCAAAATAATCACGTCATTGTGTTTATGAGGAGGGGAGGGTTGTAGAATTTCAGGGCAGATCGTATGGCTGATTTCTTCCGCTATGGCGGGGGCCAGTGTCAGCCCCGCGCCACCAAACCCATAAGCATGAAAAACCGGGTTACGGCTGGAAAGTGGGCGTGTTTTATCCCAACCTAAAGCTACTGGTTCAGAAAAATGGCGTTGACCAGTTAATGCTTCCACTTCGCCATGGTTTATAGCCAGCTCTGCAAGCCGGAACAGGTCAGGCAGGTGAATACGGGATGTTTTGGTATTTGATGCCATAAGCCGACCTTTTGCCAGATCGGCGCAAGCATAGACGCTATTTTATAAACCGATTGAGGTTCCAGTCATAGCGGTGCTCAACAGTGCCCTTGAAGTCTCTCAGCTCTGAAGCCTTGGCGGCGGGCGCGTATTTAGTCAGGTGTTCTTTAAGCTGCTGCATGGAGCCAAAGTCAGAGTTGTACCAGTCATAAATACTGGAAAGAAACAGAACTTCACCTCTGATTTCAAAACCTTTTGATTGTCGGGCATACCGACGAGCCGCCTGTTCCAGCATTTGCTCTTTATTTTCTCCAGTCCAGGCTTGTGGGAATAAGTCCGGACAACCCACGCTGGCACAGTTTACGGCGTAGTGGATACGGGCATCTTTCCAGATAGGACGCAGAATTCGGTGCTCAATATCGTTCAGAGTCAGTTCCTGCCCGGCAACTTCGGCAATATCATTATCCCAGGGGCCAAAACCCAACCAGCTGCCGATCTTACGAATAGATTTTACTGGATAATTATCAAGAATCAGGCGAACCGTCAGGGCGTTATACAGATTTACCCAGTAAGCGAACTGTTCATCCTTGCTATAAGCTCTAGGGTCAAGGGACTGCATCTGGCTGAGGTAAGATTTCAACGCCTGTTTATCTTTCGATGTGACTTCTTTGTACTTAACACGGTACATGGTGCCGGTCATATCCTCCTGAATATAGGTTTTCAGAAAATCATCCCAGAGCTGGTGATCTATCACCTGAGTACTTCTTTCATCACTTTTATCCCACAGTGGCCAGTATTCAGCAGAGGGTGCGGCTTTTCCTGCGGGCACAAGAGCCAGATACAAAAAAAGTGATAAAAAAATTGGCCTTGAATTCAGAATTTGTTTTCGCATAACCTGCCCCGGAAAGAATTATTCTCTGTTTTTCTTTTACTCAAATAAGCCTTCTTTGGATTCAGTGTTTTTCACTGACTTAATAGTTGCGTCACCTGCACCACACAATCGGGATCGTCGCAGTCAGGAAGGTAGTGGCACTTCGTCGTCTTGGTAGTAATAGAGGCCAAAGGCATGAAACCACCGCGTGGGGTTTTTGATGCAATGGAGAAGCTGTTGTCCGCTTTACAAAGGTGCATATCAGTCTAGAGTTTTTATTCTCCATTCGTCAGTGTTTGTTGGGGTTCTGATATGCTCTTGAGAAAGCTATCTGTTTTTAAAGCCTTTGCTTTAAAAGCCTCTATTGCTGCAATTTCGGGTTTTATACTGTTACCCAGTCTTATATTCAGCTCCTCCAGCAGAGCCGAAGAAGAGACAGTTTTGCAACCTAAACTACAATGTGCCACTGCTCGAGAAGCTATCGGGTACAATTCGGAATGGGATCTGCAGTATTCAGGTTGGGTGACAGGTCATAAGTCTGCTACCAACCGAAGCAAAAATCTTTTTGAGTACGATGCCAGTATTATGTTTGATTTCAAACAAGACACTGGACACTCCGCAACCATATCCGGCTCTTTGGTCTTTAAACAAGGCTATTTGGCTGACACATGGCCAGATCAGCTTTCTATTACGTCTTCGGCTGTTCTTGAACTCGACGATACCACCCTGACCATATTTATGGGGCCTGGTGAGACAGACCCTGTTCATCTACGACTTGTTAGTGAAGGGTGCTTTTTCATGGGAAATGGTCTGCTTGATAAGTATCAGGAGAAATCCGTTACTTACGTTGTAATGAAACCCCTCTATAAAGAGGCAGCAGATAACGACGGTATGGTTCCGTAAGCTCGAAAGCGAGCCTCTAAAAAAGGCTCAGACTGCCTGTGTAGCCTGAGCCTTTCAAGATTAGAAGACGGTGTTAGTCAACGGAAACAGGTACAACAACCCACCCCTGATTACCCACTTTATTCTCAAAGTTGGCCAGCCGAACCAGGGAATCCCGTGGATGATCCAGGAAAACATTAGCATTTTCCTGTGGGGTAATAGCTACAGGTGCGATAGAGCGAGCAGCCCCTCCCTGGTAAGGCATATTGACTTGAAAGCTCATATTGGGATGCCCAGCAATGCAATTCCAGATATGAGGCTCTGAGTCCTGCCAGAGCTGACCTTTATTATCCAGACAGCTGTTCCGGTTCGCTTTGAGTTTGAACTGCTTGTCTGCATAGCTCCAGAGCTTCAAGCTGGTGTCGCCACCCCGGCAATCCCTGGCACTCACTCTTGATTGTGAACCCGTACCATCAGCTGTCAGACAGTTATTCCGACTTTCATTAACCAGCATGAAGTACTGTTGCTTATCATCTGCAGCAGAACTGGTGACAGTGTTCTGATCTGTACTGCTGACAGCAAAGTGCTTCTCAAAGATCCAGAACCGATTATCGTGATAATCATTATTACGGTTCCAGACAGTCAAAGAGGCACCTGGCGAACGCCCATGGCTATCCAGAGCATTGGCTGAGGTATAAGCAGGAACAATGCGCTGGCCAACGAGATCGAAGGTCAGGTTTCGATGTTCAATACAGGAGTAAAGTTGCTGGCGGTGGCCACTGTTGCCACTACCTTCTGTATCCAGGCAATAGTTACCCAGTACAGTTTTCAAATGTCCATTCTGAGGGTTGTAATTCCAACGCTGGCGTGGAGAAGCATCACAGATCTGCATGGTGACAGGGGCATCAGTGTAAGCATGGTCTGAACCAACACCAACACACAGGCCCGTGCCTTTGTTGATAAGGGCAAAACCGTCCTGACGGGTTGTATCGTTGACAACCACTTGACCCGCTTCAGAAACATCCAACCCAGGTGCCAGGTCGACATTTCCCTGCTTGTAAATAAAGGAATAGCTTTCAGCAATAGACTGCGGAGTATCTTTCTCCTGAATGGCGGTAAAGGAGATATTCACTGTGTTCGCAATATCTTCTGCTTCTACATAAATGGATGCCGGTTCAAACCGATAGCCTTCCTTGAAAGGGCGAATTGTTACGCCCTGGCCATGGGGGCGGGGAAAATCAAAAGAGCCACTGATTTCATTCGTGACAACGTTACGACCCTTGTAATCCTGCATGATGTAACGACCATCACCAGTAGCAAGGTTCAAGTCTTCTGCCCAGTAATTAAACCGAACGCCATTAATCACATCACCCGACGCTGTCGCAACATCTCCTTTCACCGAAGGGATTTGATTTAGTATTGTTGCAGCCCGCATAGCCGTCATGTTCACTGATTCCCTGCGAGGAAAATCGACAACCAGTGACGTTATACGACGACCGGCCTGTGCCCACTTTTCGAGTGCTCCTGGTAAAATACGGGCATGGATATAATCGGCATCCCCCGTTGACCCGTAAGTGAAGACATCATCCAGTGCAAAAGCATTCCAACGAACAGCATCTACGCCATTAGCGTGAGTATAAGTACTGGAGAAAGGTTCATGTCTATTTGTATACTTTGGAGAAGTGCTGGCCATACTCCAGCCCCAGCCCAGCCCATTTCCGCCACCAATAATCACCAGGCGTTTGTCTAGCTGAGCTAGCTCATTAAGAGATGGTGGAGCTTCTTCCCCGTCCTGCCGCTGGTAAATACTGTCTTTTAATCCATGCTTATCCAGCTCTGCCAGTAGCGTCTCAGAGTCCAGCTGGCCTCCATCAATTTTCAGATAAATGATTTCTTTACCAATACCTTTTAAGCCTTCGGCAATTTCTGCAATGATGTCCGAGAAATAATAAGAGTTACCGTCAAGGGCTGCGTTCCCCCCGGAACCATGGAATAAACACCAGTTGCCGTTATCCGTTTTATAAACATCCAGCTCCAGCAGTCGAACGCCCATCTCTATTTGTTCTGTTATGCTGGAGTGCACATTCATGTTGGTCGTGATAATAGACGTCGGTGCACATCCTCCTCCAATACCACTGCGGTTAAAGCTGTTGTGGGTACCTGGAACGGTTATATCTGCGATGGAGATATCGTAAAGAGAGTCAGGAACGGAGAATTTATGGTAGTCCCCAGCATACTCAAAGCCTGCACTAGCGAAGCTCGAAATGAGAAAAGGCAGGGTGGATAACGCACGTAAAGACTTCATGCTCAGCACCTTTTTATCGTTTTATTTCTTTGTAGTTTCTGTAGTTTCTGTAGTTTTTTTGTTTGCCTAATAAGCGTTAGCCAATATGCCTTCAAGTGGCCGCTTAATCAACATGTCTATGATGTTATATTTGATGGGTTTAACCCTGCTTATTGTTCATGAGTAGAAATATCAGCGCTTTTCGCATAGTCGTGTTACTAGCAACTTAGTCTTTGTTAGCAACTTAGCCTTTGTTAGCAACTTAGCCTTTGTTTACTGTTTGAGGGTCTCAGTCCCGGCAGCTTCTTTCTGCGCACCCACTGCGAAGAATGCTAATGAGAAAGTCATACGGCAGTACGCTCAAAATCAATGGAAAATCATGAACACACCCTAAGTTAAAGGGGAGCAGACACTGAGTTGTTGTATCTGCTATCTATATTCCACTGGCTCTGTACATACTGAATTTTGGCAGGTTCATGGGTTCATGGAACAAAGCATTAAAGAGCACTCTGTAAATTATAATTCTTAATGATGATAGTAACCGTTTATGGCCGTCCATAGGTCCTGGTAGGCGCCTTTGTTCAAGACTATTAAGACTGCTTTGTCCAAGAAGAGCGGAATTCAGTTCGGTATTGAGATACAAGTCGGGCAATCGAAGACCGTGTGAGTCGGTATGGTCAGCGAGAAGATATCCTTCTTCTCCCATCCCAAAGATTTGCATTGTGTGACCGGTAAAAACCGGTACTGCCAAGTCAGTACATGTTAAACGAGTGGGATCTTGAATGCCGGGATTGGGAAGCACTTCTATTAAAGCGTTAATAATACATTTGGAAAAAGGATTAGCTGCCTGGCTGTACTCTCTGGATTTGTTCAGGGGCGTTGCGAGCACTTCTGTTATCCAGTAAGGCTGAACTTCTTTGGAATCAAAAACGAAAAGAACGCCCCATTGGTTATCAGAGGAACGGATGTGTAATTGTTCGTCTAACGTGGGGTAAAACTCAAGTTCATTGATACCGTACTGGGCGGCATGACGTGCCAAATCAGCAAAGCTATCAGTGGTATCATGGTTCAGGGTATCAGCATCAGTTGTGTTGAACGTCAGCTTAAAGTATTGATCTGATGGCGTTGAGGGTCGCAACTCTCTCAGGCGTAAATTTGTCTGGTTAAAAAAACTTAAGGAGTATGATGAGGCTTCCGTGATAACGGTTTGTTCTCCTGCAAGCTTACTATCGTTGATCTTATCGGCTTCTTCCTTAAGGGCTGCCGCCTGCAGTGCGAATTCAGAAAAGCCTAGACGTAACACAAAATGAAGCAGTTGAGCACTGGGGTAAGGCCTGGCCGATATGTCGTGCGACATGTGAGAGTTTTCGTACATCAACCTGACCGCCCATCGACCTAAGATTTCGATTAAGTCATGTGAAAGGTGGTAGTCGAGAAATGCTTCCATACTCTGAAACGACAAATAAGGAAGCGTCGAATTTCCAGTAAATTTGGTGACCCCGTATGCCAGCGTAGAAATGGCCGCGAATTTGGTGAGGTATTTTGCTTCCTGCTTCATGAAATGCTTGAACCGTGAGTCTGTTTCCAGCAGATGTGGTTTCATCTTTATAGGCAGTATTGGCAGGCTCGTACTCTGTGTTTCGGGTGTCTCTGTGCTTGCTTGTGCGGCAAGAGGAAGTATTAAAAATAAAGTCAGCAGAACGATGAGTTGTGCTTTGACCAATCCCACGAGCAGTTACCGTTGATTTCTTTTAGAGCGGTAAAATATAGATAGAATACTTTGATTATTTGGTAAAATTTTGTGCGGTTTCGTAAAACTTCCTAAGCTCTGTTTGTGTGTCGTCATATATTTTGACGGCTGACATAATCATTTAACGCTTCAAATCGGTTTATCTCACAAATATGGTATCAACCTACTGGAAATACCACCGCGAAGATTTTCCAGGCAGAGCCTTATTATTGGGTGGGAACGACAAAGCTCCTCGGTAATTAGCCCGTCAGTCTCCCTCCCTCGGTAATCACATCACTACAAGCGTCTGGGCCCACATCGTGACTTGCACCTGCCCGGCTCTGTTCACAATACATGTTGGTGCATGAACTATACTTCTGAGCACCGGTTTCTGTCGTGTAATTGGAACCATCGTCATGCAGCAAACACAATTCCAAGAGTTCCTGAAATCTCTCAGTACATTGTCCCCTGAACAGCTGACATGTTTGCACACAACCCTACCGCCATGCCCGAAAACGCCAGAGGTTACGGGCAATAGTCGTCTTCTTGAGCGTCTCAAATATTACTTTGATCAGCACCCGCGGTGCCCTCGCTGCACCTGTGAATCCATGACGCGCTGGGGGCAGAATGCTGGTCATCAACGCTACCGCTGCAACGCATGCGGGCGTACCTGTAACGCATTGAGCGGCACGCCATTGGCTCATTT